>CAYLTH010000032.1:17128-29275 GCA_964386485.1 uncultured Bacteroidales bacterium
GGTTTCTTTTTCGGAACGGATTCCTCATCCTCCAGAAGCAGGGAACGCCAATCTTTATCGGCTTCTTCACTCATTTCGACAATGGCTGTGTATTCCTGATCATCTACTTTCATTACTGCTACCGGAACCGTGAGGAAGGATTCAATTTCTTCGAGTACCGGACGCTCTTCTTCGCTGCAGAATGAAATCGCCTGTCCGCGCTTTTTGGCGCGACCGGTCCGGCCAATCCGGTGTACATAGTTTTCGGCAACATCCGGCAAATCATAGTTTACCACAAAATCCACATCCGGAATATCAATACCCCGGGCGCTGACATCTGTGGCAATCAATACTTTTATAATGCCTTCGCGAAAGTTTCTCATAACTGTCAGACGGCTTTTCTGGTCTTTATCCCCATGAATGCTCTCGGCAGCAATCTCGACGCGCTGCATGGCTTTGAGGACCCGTTCGGCGCGTACTTTTGTGCGCACAAACACGAGAATTTTGTGTTCCGGATGACTTTTGATCAGTTGTTCCAGAAAGAAACGTTTGTCGTCCATGCCAATAAAGGCCACGGCATGGTCAATATTTTTGGAGACCTTATCTTTGGGTGAAATCTGGATGCGAATGGGATTGATGACCAGCGAATAGGCCAGCTTTTTGATTTTCTCATCAATTGTTGCCGAGAAAAACAAGGTCTGGCGCTTCCGCGGAAGGTGGCGCAATAAATCCCGGATATCGTTGATAAATCCCAGATCGAGCATATGGTCGGCTTCATCCAGAATGAGCACCTCCACCCTGCTTAAGTGGATAAATCCCTGACTCACGAGATCAAACATACGACCTGGTGTGGCCACGAGGATATCAGTTCCTTTTTCGAGGAGGGCAATCTGCGGATCCTGTTCCACTCCGCCATAAACACAGAGGGTTTTAACACGGGTATGTTTCCCAAGCTGTTCAAAAACCTTGCTGATTTGCAGGGCCAGTTCGCGGGTTGGCGCCATGACCAGACATTTGATGCCTTCGGTCCGCTTGCTTACCTTCTGCTCGTGGAGTTTGTTAATGACAGGAATTGCAAAAGCCGCTGTTTTCCCGGTTCCGGTCTGAGCAATTGCAAGCACATCCTCGCCATTCAGAATAGAAGGAATAGCCTTAAACTGAATATCTGTTGGTTTGATAAAACCAAGATCTGCGAGGCTTCTCTTGATGTCGGATGATATGGGGTAGTCCTCGAATCGCATCAGATAAATATTAAGAAATCAGGAATTTTCGGGCGTATTTTCTTTGGGAGCATCTTCTTCGGGAGCATCTTCCGGAATTTCTTCCGTTGATTCCTCATCTTTTGCAAACATACGTTTCTGAAAAATAATCAGCATAAAAACACCCACCGAAATGGCTGAATCAGCCACATTGAAAACCGGTCTGAAGAACTGGAAATAATCGCCGCCCCAGAAAGGAACCCATTTGGGATAGGTCCCGTCGATAATCGGGAAATAAAACATATCCACTACTTTCCCGTGCAGGAAGCTTGCATAACCGCCTCCGGAAGGAAACATGGTTGCAACCGAAAAATAACTTTCCGTAAAAATCAATCCATAAAATGCGCTGTCGATAATATTGCCCATGGCTCCGGCAAAAATGAACGACATGCAAATCACAAGACTGGAATTGGCTTTGGTTTTAATCAGATGCAGAACATAATACCCGATGAAAGAAACAGCAATAATCCGGAATAGGCTGAGCAATAGTTTTCCATACTGTCCGCCAAGTTTCATCCCAAATGCCATGCCTTCATTTTCGGTAAAATGGAGAATAAACCAATTCCCGAAAACAGGTATTTCATCCCCGAGCATCAGGTTGGTTTTAATCCATATCTTTAAGAACTGATCCACAAAAAGGACCAGAAAAACGGTGATCAGTGATTTTCGAAGTAGCAAAACAGGATAGCGTTTTAGGAATTATTATTCTCCGACAGGTCCTCCCGGTTTATTCTGATTCATTTTGGCTTCCATACTCAGCGTAGCATGAGGCACACTGCGTAAGCGTTCTTTCGAAATCAGTTTACCGGTAACACGGCATATCCCGTAAGATTTATTTTCGATCCGGATCAATGCATTTTCAAGGCCGATGATGAATTTCTGCTGGCGGGCGGCCAAACGGGAATTCTCTTCTTTCGACATAACCTGATAGCCTTCTTCCAACACTTTAAAGGTAGGAGACGTATCATTTATATCATGATCATTGGCATTTGTATAGGCTTCGGTAAGCAACTTCAGGTCCCGGCGTGCTTTTTCGAGTTTCCCCAGAATAATCTCACGGAATTCCTCGAGTTCTTCATCAGCATAGCGCAGTTTTTCAGTCTGTTCTTTAGGTTCCTGCTTTTTCATAGTCGTAAGAATTAAAATATACACTTAACTATTAACACTGAGCCGTTCAATATGGATAAAAACTGTTAAATCCTCTGTTAACTCAATAGGTTCTGCACTGTCCTGCTCCATTGAATCAACAAGTTGAAGCGAAACAGCCAGAGTTTCTGAACAAATATAGGCAATATTATGCTCAACCGCTGAATTAATTTCGGGATGTTTCTCAACCTGTATCGAAATTTTGTCAGTAACTTCAAAGTTTTTGTTCTTTCTGAGATTTTGAATCCGGTTCACCAGTTCGCGGGCAATGCCTTCTTCTTTCAATTCAGGCGTGATGGTAATATCTAAGGCTACAGTATAATGGTTTTCATTGGCCACAACCCAGCCGGGGATATCTTCAGTAATAATATCCGCATCCGATTGCGAAATCGTGACTTCCTGACCTTCAACATCCGCAAAGGTAAAGGCACCGGTATTTTCGAGCTGTTGAATATCTTCCTGTCCCATCTGGCCGATCTTTGCCGCAAGGGCTTTCATCAGTTTCCCGTATTTGGGGCCGAGTTCCTTAAAGTTGGCTTTGATTTTCTTCACCAGAATCTGACTATCCAGACCCAGGTATTCTATCGTTTTAACATTCACTTCACTCAGAATCAGGCTTTCGATGGCCTGGAGCTGCATTTTGAATTTGTCGTCCTTAACCGGAATCATAATCGAATTCAGGGGCTGACGAACGCGAAGATTGGTCTTTTTACGCAAAGCCAGCACCATCGACGAATATTGCTGTGCAAGCTGCATGCGCTCTTCCAGATCCTTATCAATCAGTTTTTCATCTGCTTTCGGGAAATCGGTAAGGTGAACACTGTGAACAGCCTGACGACCGCTCACTTCATTCAGATCTCTGAAAAGCCGTTCCATAAAAAACGGTGCAATCGGAGAAGCGAGTTGTGCCACCACTTCCAGACAACGATAGAGTGTCTGATATGCCGAAATTTTATCTTCGGTATAACTGCCTTTCCAGAATCTGCGGCGCGATAAACGAACATACCAGTTGCTGAGGTGATTCCCTACGAAATCCTGAATCAGACGTCCGGCCTGGGTGGGTTCATAATCCTGATAGGCGGTTTCAACATCGCGGATCAGTGTATTTAGTTCGGATAAGATCCAGCGATCGATCTCCGGTCTGTTGCTTACCGGAACTTCTGCTTCCTGATATCCGAATTCATCGATATTGGCATAGAGCGCAAAGAAATTGTAGGTATTGTAAAGCGTTCCGAAGAATTTCCGCTGTACTTCCCCGATCCCGTCGAGATCGAATTTCAGGTTATCCCAGGGCTGCGAATTGGTAATCATATACCAACGGGTCGCATCCGGACCGTATTTGTCGATGGTGGTAAACGGATCCACTGCATTACTGAGACGTTTCGACATCTTATTCCCCTTTTTATCGAGGACCAATCCATTGGAAATCACATTTTTATAGGCCACATCATCAAAAACCAGTCCGGCTATGGCATGGAGCGTATAGAACCAGCCACGGGTCTGATCCACGCCTTCGGCAATGAAATCGGCCGGAAAGAAGGAAGCAAGCTCATCTTTCTTTTCAAACGGATAATGGAACTGGGCATAAGGCATCGCACCGGAATCAAACCAGACATCAATCAGGTCCAGTTCGCGGTACATGGGTTTACCATCGGATGCAATCAGCACGATATCATCCACATACGGACGGTGAATATCAAACGAATGATAATTTTCATCCGAATTATCTCCCGGTGTAAAATGGTCGAAAGGATTTTCTTTCATCAAACCCGCAGCCACACTCTTTTCAATTTCCTTTTTCAGTTCTTCCACAGAACCAACACAGATTTCCTCGGTCCGGTCTTCGGTAGCCCAGATCGGGAGCGGAACACCCCAGAAACGGGAGCGTGAAAGGTTCCAGTCGTTCAGGTTTTCGAGCCAGTTTCCAAAACGTCCGGTACCCGTTGATTCGGGTTTCCAGTTAATTTTTTTATTCAGCTCGATGAGGCGGTCCTTAAAAGCAGTTGTTTTAATAAACCAGGAATCGAGCGGATAATAGAGGATCGGTTTATCGGTACGCCAGCAATGGGGATAACTGTGTTCGTATTTCTCAACTTTAAAAGCTTTGTTTTCCTTTTTCAGCTTGACAATGATATCGATATCTACATTATCCACCGGAGCATCGGGATTGTAATCGGGCATGTATTCGTTTTTCACATACCGACCGGCAAATTCGCCCATTTCTTCGGTAAATTTTCCCTGTTTACTCACCAGTGTCAGCGAACCAATACCATTTTGTTTTGCTACCTTGAAGTCGTCTGCTCCAAAACTCGGTGCAATGTGAACAATACCAGTACCATCCTCAGTTGTTACAAAATCGCCGAGCACAGTCAAAAATGCATCTCCGTCTTCGGGTTGAGCATAGGGCAAAAGCTGTTCGTAGCGCATACCGGCAAGGCTGGCACCAGAAAATTCGTTCAGGATGCGGAACGGTATTTTTTTCTGTCCGGGTTCATAGGCTTCCATTTCCAATTCAGCATTTTCGGGATGGAAATATTCCGAAATGCGGTCTTTGGCCAGAATAACAGTAACCGGTAAATGAGTGTACTGATTGTATGTACTTACAAGACAATAGGTGATATTCTTTCCAAGGGCGAGTGCTGTATTGGAAGGCAAGGTCCAGGGAGTGGTCGTCCAGGCCATGAAAAAGACTTCGGAAACTGACTCAGAAAACAGTTTTTCGGACTCCGTATTCCGGATCACTTTAAACTGTGCAACAACCGTATTGTCCTTTACATCGCGGTAACAACCAGGCTGGTTGAGTTCGTGTGAGCTCAGTCCGGTACCGGCTGCCGGCGAATAGGGCTGAATGGTGTATCCTTTGTAGATCAGTCCTTTTTTGTACAATTCTTTCAGCAAATACCAGACCGACTCAATGTATTTATTTTCGAAGGTAATATACGGATGATCGAGGTCAACCCAATAGCCCATTTCCATGGTGAGTTCATCCCAGCGATCTTTATACTTCATGACTTCCGACCGGCAAGCATCATTGTATTCCTTTACTGTTATGGTTTTCCCAATATCCTCTTTGGTAATACCGAGTGTTTTTTCAACGGCAATTTCGATGGGCAAACCGTGGGTATCCCATCCGGCTTTCCGCTCAACAAGATGACCGGTTAAGGTTTTATAACGACAGAAAATATCTTTAATCAGACGAGCCATGACATGGTGAATACCCGGCATTCCATTGGCGGAGGGAGGGCCTTCATAAAAAATAAAGGGTTTATGGCCTTCGCGGATTTTCAGGCTTTTCCGGAAGGTATCATCCTCTTCCCAAAATGCTCTGATATCTTTGCCGAGTGCAGTCAGATCTAAGTTCTTATATTCCGTGTATTTGTTTTCCATTCTGTATTCCTGTGTATATGGTATTGCGAAAAAGTGGGCAAAGGTATAAAAAAACAAAAAAGGCCGGTCAATCGACCGGCCTTTTCTGCTGAATCTGATTGGATTAAACGATTTTTGCCTTCATTTTTACGTAAAAACGAAATTTAACCGTAAAGCTGAGGGGACCATGATTGGCTTCTCCATCCAAAAATACTTTGGCTGCAAAAGGACTGGATTTGAGATTACCGGTCAGAAAAGTGGCACCTGCCTGATTCAGCGGCAATTCGGTTTCTGTATTCAGTAATGAAGCCAGATTTACATTGGCTAAGCTTGTCAGATTGGTACGGTTTGTACCATTGGTGTCAGCAACATCAATGGTTCCGACTACTGCTACCTGATCAGGAGTTCCACCAAAAGCAGTCAATTCATAGGTCACTTTTTCCAGGATAAAATCTTCGATATTATCACTGTACTTTGTAATGTCTTCGCTTTGTGCACCGGCATCAAGAATTGTATCTAATGCAAATACCGAATCTGCTGTATTTACAACAAATACCTGTGATAATGTAATGCCAAAATCCTGCGTGAGGACATCATCCTCGCAGGAGGAAAATAAACCAACCATCATCACGATGACAGCCAGACCTAAAATGTTCTTTTTCATACGATTGAAATTAATGATTATTAAAATTGGTTTTGATCAAACTAATATCTAAAATAATTTTGGGATCGGATTCCACAGCATTGCCGATCACGATTACATCTGCTCCGGCCAGATACATTTTTTTGGCCTGTTCACCACTCCGTATACCACCTCCAACAATCAAAGGTAGTGAAATGTTCGATTTAACCCGTGTAATCATTTTTTCAGGTACAGGCAGTGCTGCTCCGCTGCCCGCTTCCAGGTAAATTATCCGGAATCCCAGCATTTCTGAGGCCAGGGCTGTACAAACGGCAATATCAGCCTTGTCTGCAGGGATGGGTTGGGTATTGCTGATATACTGGGTTGTGGAAACCCGCCCTCCGTCGATCAGCAAATAGGCTGTGGGAATGACTTCCAGACCGCTCGCTTTGAGCAAAGGGGCAGCCATCACATGTTGCCCGATTAACAAATCCGGATTGCGGCCGGATACCAGTGATAACAGAAGAATGGCATCCGCATTTCTGCTGATCTGCATGCCGTTCCCCGGAAAAATAACCACCGGAATCGTGGTATTGGATTTTATCAGGCTGATTACTTTTTCAAAGCGGTCATCGGTGAGCAGACTCCCGCCACAAAAAAGGAAATCAACACCCGACTTATGGCAGATATCCAGGGTTTGCACGAGTTTCTCATCCGTGTATTTATCCGGATCAATCAGCACTCCCAGTCCTTTCTTCCCCTGATCTGACAAGCTTTTTACGCTATTTTCGATTTCAGCCATATCTTAAAAAATTGCTTCGGCTACTTTTTTAATATTATCCGGTTTTCCCATGGTAAAGAAATGAATTACCGGAACATGATGGGCAATCAGTTCTTTGGCCTGGGTGATACACCAGTCAATTCCTACCTGACGGGCATGGCGGTTGTCTTTGCATGCCTGAATTGCTTTCACCAGATCCTGCGGGATATCAATATTGAAGGCTCTCGGCAGGGTTACCAGCTGGTTAATCGTGGAAATCGGCTTTATTCCCGGGATAATCGGCACTGTAATGCCTTCTTCTCTGCATTTCTTCACAAAATCAAAATATTTCTGATTGTCAAAAAACATCTGGGTCACGACGTATTCGGCTCCGGCATTGATTTTTTCCTTTAAATAGCGGATATCGGTTTCCATATTCGGGGCATCCAGGTGTTTTTCGGGATAGGCTGCCACGCCCACTGCAAATGAGGTGGGCTGTGCATCCATTAATTCTTCATCATGGTACTTCCCTTTGTTCATATCCATAATCTGGCGAACCAGATCAATGGCAAATTCATGTCCGTCAGGGTCCTTCGTAAAAGAACGCTCATTTTTCAAATTATCCCCCCGCATCACAAGCAGGTTGTGAATCCCGAGAAAATCGAGGTCAATCAGTCCATTCTCTGTTTCTTCTTTCGAAAAACCTCCACAGATAATATGCGGAATAACATCCACTCCATATTTGTATTGGATTGCGGCTGAAATCCCGACTGTTCCCGGACGTTTCCGGATGGTTTGTTTTTCAAGTAATCCATTGGGCCGGTCTTTGTAAACAATTTCCTCGCGATGGTAGGTCACATCAATAAAGGCAGGTTTGAATTCCATTAAGGGATCAATGGAATCATAGATACTTTGTATGCTGTCTCCTTTTACGGGAGGCAGAATCTCGATGGTGAATAAGGTTTTATCGGCCCGTTCTATGTGTTCAATAACTTTCATTCTTCCTTATTTGTAATTTAGATAGGGTGACAGCCATTTTTCAGTCAGTTCAATGCTGATGTTTTTCCGGGCTGAATAATCCCTGATCTGGTCTTCTGAAATTTTCCCGACCGAAAAATATTGCGATTCGGGATGTGCGAAATAATACCCGCAGACCGAAGCAGCCGGGTACATCGCATAATGTTCGGTAAGCTGGACACCTGTGTTTTTCTCTGCTTCGAGGAGTTCGAACAATGGCGCTTTTTCCGAATGCTCCGGACAAGCCGGATATCCCGGTGCGGGGCGGATTCCCCTGTATTCTTCCTTCAACATATCCGTCAGATCAAGGTTTTCATCCGGTGTATAGGGATAAAACTCGCGGCGGTAGCGTTCGTGCAGCAGTTCAGCAAAGGCTTCGGCAAGGCGGTCGGTGAGTACCTTCACCATGATGGCGCTGTAATCATCCAGTTCATCTTCGAAATGTTTTATCCATTTCTCAACGCCCAGACCGGCGGTCACGGTAAAGAGTCCGATATAATCGTGGAAACCGCTGTCGGCCGGAGCAATGAAATCGCTCAGGCATAAATTCGGAACACCACTGTCCTTTATCTGCTGATTACGAAGAAAATAAAAGCGGAGTTTTTCTTCGTTTCGTTCTTCATTCGTATACACAATCACATCATCTCCCACAGCGGCGGCAGGAAATATCCCCACCACACCTCTGGCTTTTACCATATTTTCATCCACAATCCGGTTGAGCATGATGCGCGCATCTTCATAGAGTTTGCGGGCTTCCTCTCCTTTGACAGGATCTTCAAAAATGGCGGGATACTTGCCCGGAATACGCCAGGCATGGAAGAAGAAAGTCCAGTCGATATAACGGCTGATCTCTTCCAGCGAATAATCTTCAAACACCTTTGTACCGACAAAGGCCGGCTTAACCGGAATCTGTTCCTGCCAGAGTGTTTCGAGCCGGTTGTTCCGGGCCTGCACCAGACTAATGGGCGACATTTCGGAACGGTCGGACGCATGTTTTTCGCGTACATGGGTATATTTCTCCTGCACTTCATGCAAAAATCTTTCCTTGTGTACAGCAGAGATCAGCGAAGATACCACGTTCACACTGCGGGAAGCATCTTTTACATGCACAACACCATGGGAATAATGCGGCTCTATCTTTACAGCCGTATGGATTTCAGACGTGGTGGCTCCTCCGATCATGAGCGGAATGGTCATCCCAAGCCGACTCATTTCCTTTGCAACATGCACCATCTCATCGAGAGAAGGCGTGATTAAACCGCTGAGACCGATTACATCTACCTTTTCGCGGATGGCGGTCTGCAGGATTTTATCGGCCGGAACCATCACACCGAGGTCGATGATCTCATAATTATTGCAGGCAAGAACAACGCCAACGATATTCTTTCCGATATCATGCACATCGCCTTTTACGGTAGCCATCAGCACTTTCCCGGCTGCCTGACGGTTCCCGGCTTTTTCTTTTTCGGCTTCGATGTAAGGAGTGAGAATACTGACTGCCTTTTTCATAACCCGGGCGCTTTTAACGACCTGCGGGAGGAACATTTTTCCGGATCCGAAAAGGTCGCCCACCGTATTCATCCCATCCATCAGCGGACCTTCGATGACATGCAAAGCCTGCTCATAATTGCCGCGGGCTTCCTCTACATCCACATCAATAAAATCAGTAATACCGCGCACCAGGGCATAGATGAGCCGCTCTCTGGCATCGGTATTGCGCCATTCATCGGGTTTCTCTATCTTCTTTCCAACAGCAGCCATCTTCTCGGCATAGGTGATCAGGCGTTCTGTGGCGTCTTTGCGGCGATTCAGGATCAGGTCTTCGCAAAGCTGCAGCAGATCTTTCGGAATATCATCATACACCGGAAGTTGTCCGGCATTGACGATTCCCATATCCAGTCCGGCATGAATGGCATGGTATAAAAAGATGGAGTGTATGGCATCTCTGACCACATCATTTCCGCGAAAGCTGAAACTCAGGTTGCTGATTCCGCCGCTGACACGGGCATGTGGGAGATTTTCCTTTATCCATCTGATGCTGTGAATGAAATCCACTGCATAATTATTGTGTTCTTCGATGCCGGTTCCGATGGTCAGAATATTCGGGTCGAAAATAATGTCATCTGCCGGAAAATGCAGCTCTTCGGTGAGGATTTTATATGCACGGCTGCAGACTTCGATCCGTCGTTCGAGCGAATCGGCCTGTCCTTTTTCATCAAAGGCCATCACAATCACGGCTGCCCCGTATTTGCGGATTTTCTCCGCCTGATTTTTGAAGGATTCTTCTCCTTCCTTGAGGCTGATGGAGTTCACGATGGCCTTCCCCTGCACACACTTCAAACCGGCTTCAATCACTTCCCACTTCGAGGAGTCGATCATCACCGGAACTTTGGCCACATCAGGCTCTGAAGCCACAATGTGCAGAAAACGGGTCATGGCTTTTACCCCGTCGAGCATGGCATCATCCATGTTCACGTCGATGACCTGGGCACCATTTTCGACCTGCTGTTTCGCAACCGAAAGTGCATCTTCAAACTTTTCTTCAAAAATCAGCCGGGAAAATTTACGGGAACCGGCCACATTGGTGCGTTCGCCGATGTTGATAAAATTGCTGCCGGGGTAATGGTTCAGCGGCTCTAAACCGCTTACATTCAATCCCGGTTTCTTTTCCGGAACAGTCCGGACAGAAGCCGTTGCGGCTATTTTCACGAACTCACGGATGTGTGCAGGTGTTGTTCCACAGCATCCCCCGATGATATTGGCAAACCGATGATCCAGAAAATCATGAATGTGTTCTCCCATCCGTTCGGGCGTTTCATCGTATTCGCCAAACTGGTTGGGCAATCCGGCATTCGGATAGGCACTTACCCGGAAGGGCGCTTTGATTGCCAGTTCTTCGAGGTAAGGACGCAGCTCTTCGGCGCCCAGTGCGCAATTCAGACCAATACTCAGCAGGTTGGCATGGGAAACCGAATGCATAAATGCCTCAACGGTCTGACCACTGAGGGTACGGCCGCTGGCATCGGTAATGGTTCCGGAAACCATGATGGGTAGCTGTTTTCCGCATTCTTCCATGACACTTTCGACAGCAAACAGGGCTGCTTTGGCATTCAGGGTATCAAAAACCGTCTCTATCAGCAGGATATCCACACCTCCGTCGATTAAACCCCGCGTCTGTTCGGCATAAATCTCCACCAGATCATCATAACTCACCGCTCTGAAGCCCGGATCGTTGACCAGGGGCGACATGGAAGCCGTTTTATTGGTCGGACCGATGGCACCGGCTACAAAACGCGGTTTCGACGGGTCTTTGGCAGTGTATTCGACTGCACAGGCTTTGGCAATGCGGGCTGCAGCCACATTGATCTCGTAGGCCAGCGGTTCCATGCCGTAATCGGCCATCGAAATCCGGTTGGCATTAAAGGTGTTGGTTTCTATAATATCGGCTCCGGCCTCGAGGTATTCGTTGTGAATGGCCCGGATAATATCGGGACGGGTGAGGTTGAGCAGGTCATTATTGCCTTTCACGTCACTTGGGTGATTGATGAATCGTTCGCCCCGGAAATCTTTTTCCTCCAGGTGATACCGCTGTATCATGGTTCCCATGGCTCCGTCGAGCACCAATACCCGCTTCTCTAATTCGCTATATATCAAATCCTTCATACTGAGGATGAATCGTTAAGTTTTAATTATAAACAAAGATAACAGCGAATGTTCTTAAAACCTACAAAAAAGCTGCTCCAGTATAGCGGAACCCTGAAACCTGTTTGTGACGCGTGACGCGTGACGCGTGACAAGATGTTGATAGTTGATTGTTGATAATCAAACACCTGAACACTTGAACACCTGAACACCTGAACACAAATAATCCCAAAGCTAACCGCGAAGTTTTAAAATTTCAGTTTAACAGGAATCCAGATTTCCTCTTCCGATTCCGGGTCATTGTTTTTGTATTTGTCGCCCAGAACTTCAAAATGAGGCCGGTTATCAAGATGGTA
>CAYLTH010000033.1:0-12765 GCA_964386485.1 uncultured Bacteroidales bacterium
GAAGCCATTCTTGTTGTTGAATTTTTTGCAGATACACTTGAGGAAATCGTTCATAATTCGGCTCTTTTGGAAAAGGCCATGCGGGAAGCCGGCTATGGATATCATTTTCCGCTGATTACAGGTCCGGATATCAATAAAGTATGGGCCTTGCGCAAGGCAGGGCTTGGCTTGCTCTCGAATGTGCCCGGTGATGCCAAACCGGTGACCATGATCGAGGATACTGCCGTTCGTCCTGTAGATCTGCCGGCGTATATGCGCGAATTCAGGGCGATTCTGAAGAATCATGGGAAAGATTGCGTGTATTATGCGCACATTGCAACCGGTGAACTTCATCTGAAGCCCGTCCTTGATCTGAAAGATCCGGCCGACCTTATACTTTTCCGCACCATTTCAACAGAAATAGCCCATCTGGTCAAGAAATACCGGGGTTCTCTGAGCGGAGAACACGGGGATGGCCGTTTACGCGGCGAATTTGTGCCGCTGATGATTGGTCAGCATAATTATGAATTGTGTAAAGAAATTAAGAAATGCTGGGATCCTCAGGGAATTTTTAATCCGGGAAAGATTACGGATACGCCGCCCATGGACGATTTCCTGCGCTATAAACCCGGAGCAAAAGTCAGAGAAATCAAGACTTATTTTGACTTTTCAAAGACTGAAGGGATGTTGCGGGCTGTTGAGAAGTGCAATGGTTCGGGTGATTGCCGGAAAACCGAAGTGATTGGTGGTACCATGTGTCCCAGTTATATGGCTACCCGGGATGAAAATGCCACAACCCGGGCCAGGGCCAATGTTTTGCGTGAATTTCTGACGAATTCGCCTAAAGAAAACCCCTTTGATCATAGCGAAATCAAAGAGATCCTCGATTTATGCCTGAGTTGTAAGGCCTGTAAATCGGAATGCCCGTCGAATGTGGATATGGCGAAGTTCAAAGCCGAGTTTCTACAGCATTATTATGATGCCAACGGGGCACCGCTCCGGGCAAAACTCATTGCCAATATCAGTAAACTCAATCTGGCAGGCAGCCTTGCACCGGGATTGTTCAATTTTCTGGTGAATGATTCTCCGGTCTCTGCCGGAATCCGTTCCATGCTGGGTTTTTCGCCTAAGCGCATCATCCCGCGCCTCTATAAGACCCGCCTGAGTGTCTGGTATAAAAAGCATAAACCGGCAGGTTCCGGGAAGCTTGGGAAAGTTTATTTCTTCATTGATGAATTTACCGAATACAATGATACGGCGATCGGCATCAAAGCCATTGAATTGCTCAGCAGACTTGGGTATGAGGTCAGTGTTCCGGAGCATGTGGAGAGTGGCCGGACCTGGTTATCAAAAGGTTTTGTAAAAAAGGCCAAACGCATTGCCGAACAGAATGTCAGCCTGCTGAAAGACCTGATTACAACGGAAAGCCCGTTGGTCGGGATTGAGCCCAGCGGAATTCTTACCTTTCGTGATGAATATCCCGAACTGGTACCGGCTTCCTTGGTGGAGGATGCAAGGAGATTGGGCCGCAATGCCCTGCTGATCGATGAGTTTCTTGCCTCAGAATATGAAAAGGGCAGGATTTCACAGGAATTGTTTACTTCGGATGTCCTGAATATCAAACTACACGGTCATTGTCAGCAGAAGTCAATAGCCTCTACCACACCAACAAAGAAGATGCTGGAGATTCCGGTGAATTATGAAGTGGAAGAAATCAAATCCGGATGTTGTGGAATGGCCGGTTCTTTCGGATTTGAAAAGGAACATTATGAGGTTTCGATGAAGGTTGGAGAACTGGTGTTGTTTCCTGCAGTGCGTAATGCTGACAAGTCTGTTGTGATATCCGCTCCGGGGACCAGTTGCCGGCATCAGATCCACGACGGAACCGGTCGGGAGGCCCTTCATCCGGTCGAAATTCTTGCAAATGCACTTCTCCATTAAAAAATGCTGATGTTTCATTGCTTTTTAGTTATTTTGCACTGCCTTAAACGAGAAAAAAACTACCAAATAAATTAGTCTATGAATCCAAGGACCTTTGCAGAGAAGATTTTTGATGCTCCGTGTGGCAGCATCGTTTTTAAAAAACCGGATATCGTTCTTTCTCACGATAATACGGCCAGTATTGAAAAGACTTTCCAGAAAATGGGAGGGACAAAGATTAAATTTCCTGACCAGTTACTGATTACCCTGGATCACAATGCACCACCGACAAATGCCAAGCTTGCCAACGATTACAAGCGGATCCGCGAAATGTGTGATGAGCAGGGCGTGACCAAGTTTCATGATGCCGGAAAAGGAATTTGCCATCAGATTATGTCATATTACTCCCGGCCAAAAATGTTAATCGTGGGCAGCGACAGTCATACCTGTACTGCAGGGGCTTTCAACGCTTTTGCAGCAGGGATCGACCGCACCGAGACTGCAGGCCTCTGGAAACAGGGAGAAACCTGGTTCCGCGTTCCTGAATCAATGAAAATCACCCTCCATGGTACACTTCCTGAAGGTGTATATGCTAAAGATCTTTCCTTATGGATTATTGGCATGATTGGTTCGAGCGGAGCCGATTATATGTCGATCGAATATCATGGTGATGGTGTTAAAAGTCTGAATGTTTCGGATCGTATGACCATTGCCAACCTGGCTTCGGAGATGGGTGCCAAAACAGCGGTATTCCCTGCAGATGAAGTTTTGTGGGATCATCTGGGTGAAATTCAGGAAGGAATCTGGGCTGATCCGGGTGCTACCTATGTCCGCGAAATTGAAATCAATCTGAATGAATTATTTCCTCTTGTAGCTGCACCGCACCATGTAGACAATGTTAAGGCTGTAGCCCAGGTCAAAGGCACAAAAATCGATCAGGCCATGGTCGGAACCTGCACCAACGGACGTATCGAGGATCTCCGTATGGCAGCTTCCATATTAAAGGGAAAAACCGTTGCAAAGCATGTTCAATTCCTTGTTATTCCTGCCTCTCAGGAAATTTATCTGCAGGCCATGGAAGAAGGATTGGTTCGTATTTTTATGGAAGCCGGTGCCAATGTACTCGCATCATCCTGTGGTCCCTGCTTAGGAACCGGTCAGGGTATTCCGGCTGATAACACGAATATAATATCAACAGCCAACCGTAACTTCAAAGGCCGTATGGGCAATAACCTGAGTTCGGTTTATCTTGCATCACCGGCTACTGTTGCCTATTCTGCGATTGCCGGAGAGATTACCGATCCGCGTGGAATGGATCAGGGAGAAGTATATCCTTATCAGGCAGAACAAAGTAAAACTGTTGATGTTCCTGAAGGAGACGATCGTTTTGCAGACGGAACCTGGCATTATGCCGATGTGGATAACCTGAATACAGATCAGATGTTTGCCGGAAATCTGACCTATAATATCAATAGTTCGGAAGGCGATAAAATTATGCCTCATCTTTTTAAAGGATTCGACGACAGTTTTTCCGAACGGGTGAAGGAAGGGGATATTCTGATGGTTGGTGCCAATTTCGGATGTGGCAGTTCACGTGAGCATCCCAGTGTGGGTCTGGCATTTGCCGGCATTCAGGCTGTGATTTGCAAATCAGTGAATCGTATTTTCTATCGTTCATCAGTAAATCAGGGATTACCCATTCTGGTTGTTCCCGAAGCTGTTGATGCCTACAAAAAAGGAGATCATGTTGAAGTTGATTTTGCTGCCGGAAAAATCATTGTAGGAGACAATACATTTACATTCAGTCCATTACCTGATAAGCTGATGGGTATTTTTGATGCAAAAGGTCTGATTAATTACATCAAACGCTAATTAACAATTAAAACAAAACAATAAAACCATGAAAACCGTAACAGCTCGTTTACCGTTTCGTTTATTACTTACACTTTTTTTCATCTTTGGTATTATTACCGTGTTGTCTGCACAACAAGTTACGACTGCTGATACCAATAACCGCCTGGATTCCAAAGGACATAAACAGGGGTATTGGGTTGAAGACAGTACAACAACCAAATATAAAGGGTATTATGTAAATAATCTGAAGCAGGGTGTCTGGCTTCAATACCGGCAAAACGGCATGCTTGCCCAGGTGGCCAATTATAAAAACGGAAACCGCGACGGAGTCGTTGTAGTCATTGATGAAAGAGGATATCTGGCTTCAGAAGAATGGTATAAAGACGGAATTCCCAATGGTTCACACCGGAAATTTAGTTACGGATCCCGGCCATTACTGGAAAGCTCTTATAAAAATGGTTTAAAAGAAGGTGCATACAAGGTTTATTATGAAAATTCCGGTAAAATTCAGGAAGAATCATTTTACAAGGACGGTCAGAAAGAGGGAGCTGCAAAATGGTATAGTACCGAAGGAAAACTCCTGGTTGAATATACTTATCTGAAGGGCGAATTAAACGGTGCTCAGAATACATATTACACCAATGGCAACAAGCAAAGTGAAGAACTCTATGAAAGAGGTTTGCAGACTGGTATGTATAATGAATACTATGAAAGTGGTAAAATAAAAGTACAAGGTCAGTACGCAAAAGGAAAACAGGAAGGTAAGTGGGTTGAATACAGTGAAGAAGGCAAAATTATCAAGACGACTGTTTACAAGGATGGTGTAGCCAAATAGTATATGCAGATCAAAAATCCATACGCCGGAAGGCCTGATTATCATTGTTTTGGATGCAGTCCTGATAATGAGAATGGCTTACAGATGTCTTTTTTTCTGGAGGGTGATGAAGTTATTTCGGAATGGGAGCCCAGAACCTATTTTGAAGGCTGGTCGAACATTGTTCATGGCGGGATTCAGGCTACGCTTATTGATGAAATTGGCAGCTGGCTGATTATTGCGGTCTGCAAAACGGCCGGAGTAACCACGAATCTCAATGTGACCTATCGGAAAGCTGTTCCGGCAGATCAGGGAAAGTTACGTCTGACAGCCCGATTGAAGGAGTCTACCTCCCGTCTGGCGACTGTTGAAATCAAACTATTTGCTCCTGACGGGACTTTGTGTTCGGAAGGGATCGCTCAATACTATATTTTTAATCAGGCGATTGCCCGAAAACGGAATATGTATCCGGGTGATGAATTTTTTGTGGAGGATACTGCTCAGCTTTAAGTTCAGATCCAATCCGATTGTACAATTTCTTTGAATAAAGCCGGCCAGTGCATCTTGCCGGCTTTTTTTCCGAAGCGGACAATCACAATGTTTTTACCGGGATACACATATATATATTGTCCCAAAACCCCTTTTGCAAAAATGGCCTGCTCATGGCAAACCCGCCACTGATAGGTATAGGGGAAATCCTGAGAATCACGGCTGTCATTGATAATCCGATATGTCGTTGCCACCCAGCCGGCCGGAACGATTTGCTGCCCGTTCCAGTTTCCTTTATTCAGATAAAGCCTTCCAAAACGGGCAAAATCACGGGTACGGGCATTCAGACAGCAGAATGATTTGATATTCTGATGTTTACGACTGTCAATATTCCAGTTTGCGTCAGATTCCATGCCCAGGGGTTTCCAGATTTTTTCTTCCAGATATTGATTTATGGGTTTACGGGTGGCTTTTTCAAGTACCATACTCAGCAGGAGAGAGGAAGCGCTTTGGTATTCATAATGCAGTCCGGGTGCTTCTTTTAAGTTGAGGTTGACAGCATATTTATCCAGATTTCTGCCATAATAGTATTTGGGCATCAGTGCAAACGGGCTGCCGTAGCTTTCGGTGAAATCGAGTCCGGCCCGCATATTCAGTAATTGGGCAATGGTTATTTTTTTTACTGAAGTATCTTTTAGTTCAGGCAAAAAATCGCCGATTTGTTGTGCTGTGTTTTTAATATTTCCTTCGGCGAAGGCAATCCCTGTCAATGCCGACAGAAAAACCTTGGAAACAGAAAATGAGGGGAGAGCAGATTGCTGATTATATCCGTCAAAATAATGTTCATAGATAATGGTATCATTCCGTACAATGAGAAATGAAACGGTTCCTTCTTCTTCGAGCAGGGATTCAAAAGAAGCACTGACAGCCTTACTTACATTATGTTGTGTAATCGGGATACTTTGTTTTTTTGCGGCTTCGTGGAAAAAGAAGGTCTGATTTCCTTTATGAACCGGAACAGCAGGAAAACGGTGCTGATCGTTAATATCGGCAAAGTTCCACCAGAAATACCTTCCTACATGGCAGGATGAAGCCAGGAAACTGAGGATTACCAGCAAAAAAAACACGACAAACTTTGGCTGACCGGACAATCTGTTTTTCATTGTGGCGCAAAGATATTGAATTCCGGTTGGTTGATAAGCCGGTGAATATTTTATTCTGCTTTTGATTTTTCGCCTGAGTTTATCTCTACCTTTGTGTCGTTATGGTGTGGCATCAGATTCACAATCGGATGTCCTTAATAGGGAATCAGGTGATTTTCAATAAAGAAAAAAGTCCTGAACAGTACCCGCTGCTGTAAGTTCTAATAACTTCACTGAAATCTTCAGCCACTGTCCCGGCTTAGCCGGGATGGGAAGGCTCAGTAGAAGGGAACAAGTCAGAAGACCTGCCACAACAATTATTTATCAGCGCTTTCGGGATAAAGGCGATGAAAAACCATGGCATTCAAGGGTTTTCATACAATTTCTCCCGTATTATTTTAGAATCGAAATTCACGTGAGAAATTATTTGGTACATCTGGTCTTTTTTTTATTTCTGATGCTGTCCTTTCGGGGTATGGCGCAGGTATCAAAAGACAGTATTTATGTGTTACCAGAAGTTTGCGTGGAAGCCCGGAAAGACAATTCCCGCATTTATGGTGTAAATCGGATTCAGCTCGACAGCTCTCTTATGAAATCGGGGAATATCGGGGATTTGCTAAGTGCGAATACTCCTGTTTTTGTAAAAAGCTCAGGTCCGGGAAATCTGGCATCCATCAGTTTGCGCGGATGTTCGGCACAACAGGCTGCCATTCTCTGGAATGGGTTTGATCTGAAAGCAAGCGGAGCCGGGATGATCGATCTGAGCCTTATTCCTGCTATGCTTTTTAATTCGGTGGAGGTTATTTATGGCGGGAATAGTGCCATTCATGGAAGTGGTGCAATCGGTGGCAGCATCATTCTTGATTCTGATCATGGTTTTACAAAAAAATCATCCATCAGGGCAGGTGTCCAGGCCGGGAGTTTTCATACCCATACTCAATTCCTGTCGGTGAGCAAATCCACGAACAGCTTTTTTGCCGAAGTTTCTGCTTTTCATGCTTTCTCCAGAAATGATTTCGATTATACTTTTCAGAATAATGAAAAGACAAACAACCACGCCCGGCTGAGTCAATATGGCCTTATTGCAGAACTTGGATGGCGACCCGGGAAACGGCATCAGATATCATGTGGGGTATGGTTGCAGGATTCTGACAGGGAAATTCCGCCTTCCCTGACCAGCATTTCCCTGAATGCCACAAGGTATGATCGCTCTTTCCGGATTGTGCCGCAATGGAAATATTTTTCGAAGGCTGGAACCTACAGGCTTAAGCTGGCCTGGTTTAATGATGATCTGTATTATATTGAAAAGCCTGAAAGTGGTATCATCAGCATTGATTCACGGATTCATAATTACAACCAGATTGCAGAAGCAGGGTTTAACCGAATGATTGGAGAACGGGTTAGTCTGGATGCCGGCTGGCAATCGTCCATTTCCTTTGCAGACATTAATAAATTTGGTGGTAAAAATTACCATAACCAACATGCAGCCTGGATTTCGATGTTGGCAAAAACCCGGAATCAGAAGCTTAAATCAAGCATTAACCTGAGAGTACTTGTTTTGGAGGATTTTACCCTGATGCCGGTACCTTCGCTGGGTGTTGAGCTTGTTTTACCTTTTAATCTGGAATGGAAAGCTTCTGTTTCTGCTAATTACCGGCTGCCTGCATTAAATGACCTTTACTGGCAACCGGGTGGGAATTTAAACCTGCTTCCGGAGAAAAGCAAAAATGCCGAAACCGGCTTCGTTTGGCGGCCGGAATTGGGAAAGCGATTTAAAATACAATTCAGTTCAACGGTTTTCTATAGCCATGTCACCGACTGGATTGCCTGGATTCCAGGCACTTCATATTTCTCAGCGGCCAATATCCGGCAGGTAGAAATGAAAGGAATCGAAAACGGGTTTGGTCTTGAATTTAAGTCCTCTTCATTGACCATAAAAGGCAACACGCACCATGCTTATATTATTTCTCAATATAGGAATAAGCTTTCCGTACTCGATCAATCTAATGGTAAACAATTGATATACACACCTTTACATCGGTTTAGCGGGAATATTTTTATTCAATGGAAAGGATATCACTTCCGGTATACACACGGCTACACGGGTTTGCTCTATGTTACTTCTGATAATAGTTCGTCATTGCCTCCGTGGTGGACAGGAAACCTGAGTCTTTCCGGCGATTTTCGCATTCGGGAAAGAATGAAGTTTCAGGTTGAATTTGAAATACGGAATCTTTGGGATGCTGAATATCAGGTAGTTCAATACTATCCGATGCCGGGGAGAGGGTGTTTTCTGAATGTTGCTTTCATGGTTTTTTAGAGTTGATAGTTGATAGTTGATAGTTGATAGTTAATAGTTGATAGTTTAAATTTATAGAGATGAAAAGAGTTCTGTTTTTATTGATGCTGGGAGGTTTTGGATTTTTTATATCCTGTGAAAAGGAACCGGAGGCGGTTGTTGTAGAAAAGGGGCAATTCGAGGATGGATTGTTTATCTGTAATGAAGGTCCTTTTATGTCTGGTACTGGTACAGTGACATTTACAAACGTTTCAGGATCAACTTATTACAAGGATATTTATGAATCTGTGAACCTGACTCCACTCGGGAATATCGTTCAATCCATGACAATTATCAATGATAAGGCATATATCGTAGTCAATAATGCCAATAAAATTGAAGTTGTAAATATGGCTGATTTTAAACGAATTACAACCATTGAAGGGCTTACTTTGCCTCGATATGTCGTACAGGCAGGTCCTTCTGTAGCGTATATCAGTTGTTGGGATAATACTGTTGCGGTTCTTGATCTTACAACCAACGCGATTATCAAATCGATTCCTTGCCAGACAGGACCGGAACAAATGCTTAAAGCCGGGAATTATGTTTTTGTGCTGAACCAGGGTGGTTTTGCGACAGACAGCCTCATCACTGTGATAAATACACAAAACAATACAGTTGTAAACACTTTGCATGTAGGTAACAGACCATCCGGGATTGTTCTGGATAAGAATGGTCAGGTTTGGGTTTTGTGTGCCGGGAAAGGATACAATGGCTGGCCTCAGGCTGATGATACTCCGGGTGCTCTGTATGTGATTAATCCTGTGAATTTTACAATTATAAAGGATGAGGCTGTATTTGAGCAGTCCAATCATCCGGATAAGCTGGCGGTCAATTCAGCAGGTGATGTACTTTATTTTCTATATGATGGCGGCATTTGCCAACGCAGTATTCTTTCCGCTTCAACCGAAGTTATTCCATTTATACATCATTCGGGTAGTATGTACACGATGGGATTTGATAAGAAACACAACCGCCTTTTATTCAGCGATCCTGTTGATTATGTGCAGGATGGGTGGGTATATTCGGCAGATCCGGTAACCGGAATCAAAACGGATAGTATCAAAGCAGGAATTATTCCCGGATATTTTTGTTTCAACTAATCTTTTCGGCCTTAAATTTGTTTATTTAATGGCATAATAAATCACTGATTAAATAAATATAGTATGAAAAGCAAAGTTGTTGTAGGATGGAAATCCGGAATGGCCTTTGAAGCCGAGGTTAATAACCATAAAATTATCCTTGATGCGGATAGTTCTGTTGGTGGTGAAGATCAGGGTCCAAGACCTAAAGCCTTGGTATTGGGTGCTTTGGGCGGATGCAGCGGAATGGACATTGTTGCCATTTTAAAGAAGATGAAGCAGGAGATACGTACATTCCGCATGGAAATTGAAGCAGATGCATCAGAGGAACATCCCAAAGTGTACACCAATATTCATATCCGGTATATTTTTAGTGGTGATAACCTGGAACCTGATAAGTTGCAAAAAGCAGTAGATCTCTCACAGGATAAATATTGCAGTGTAAGTGCGATGTTAAAAAAAGGCACCCGGATTGATTATTCTATTGTGATTGAATAGGTTTAAATTCAGTCAGGATTTCGAGAAATTCACTCAGGATCATTGCTGTAGCACCCCAGATCGTTTGTTCCTGTATATAAAAACAAGGTACTTCTGCATTCCAGTTTCCGGCATTTACGAATCTCATTGTGTTGACTTCCGGAAGTAAAAACTGATGCAGAGGAATCTCAATAATGGCATCCACTTCAAAAGAATCCGGTATAAAAACCTGTTTATTCGTGCAATACCCAACAACGGGACTTACCAGAGAATTACTGGGAGGTATAAACAGTTCGGAGAGTTGTCCGATCAGGATTACTTCTTCCGGATTTATTCCGGTTTCTTCCTGTGATTCGCGAAGGGCTGTTGCCACCAGATCGGTATCCAACTCTTCTTTCCGGCCACCCGGGAATGCGAGTTGACCGCTGTGAACACCTTCATATAAAGGCCGGCGAATCAAAACAGTTGAAATATACCCGTCTGCAGGGTATAGCAGAATCAAAACTCCACTCAACCTTGCTTTTGATATATCTGCATCCGGGAATAGTTGTTCAATCCGCCGCATACCTGCCATTTTATACTGTGCAGTTTTCCCCGGAAGTGGAGAAAGAAGCCTGTTGTGAAGAAAACGGGCAAGTTCAGGAAGCAGATAATCTGGAAAGTCTGGCATATTAATGCAACAACATAAATTCTCAAGAGTTCAATAAAAAACTATTGAAAGCTTAAATTATTATTGTAATTTTGATTTTGGATCGAAAGACTCAGTTTATATGACAAAGGAAAAAGAACACGCTTTAGTAGAAAAGAAGGAAGATTTAAGTAAAGTCAGGGAACTCATACTGCATAACGATGATGTAAATACCTTTGACTTTGTAATAGATACGCTGATTGAAATTTGCAATCATGAACCTATTCAGGCTGAGCAGGTTGCCATGATTGTACACTATAAAGGAAAATGCGGTGTACTTTCAGGTGATTTTTACACGCTTAAACCACCTTATGATGAGATGACCCGTCGCGGGCTTTCTGTTACAATTGATTAAACAATAATGAATTATTAATTATTTAATACTATGACCTGGACAATAATCATACTTCTCATCCTGATCGGTTTGGTTTTTCTGGTACTGGAAATTCTGGTCATTCCCGGAGCTACTGTGGTTGGTATTCTGGGATTTGCCCTGGTTTTACTGGGTGTTATTCAGTCCTATCTGGTCTATGGAAGCATAGCCGGTCATATTACATTGGGTGTCACCATTATACTGACCTTCATCACAATTTATTTTACGCTAAAGTCTAAAACCTGGAACAAGGCAATGCTCAAGGATGAAATTACAGGTAAAGTGAATGAACTTGATCCCCGCATTCAGGTTGGGGATACCGGTAAAACGATTTCAAGGCTGGCTCCTGCAGGAAAGGCGCTCATTAAGGGCATCCTGCTTGAAGTGCAGTCGATGGAAGGCTTTGTTGATCACGAAAAGGAAGTTGTTATTTCAAAAATTGAAGACAATAAGGTATTTGTAAACTTAATAAAATAAAACTATGCAAGCTGAAGGTTTGATTATCATTGCTATAGGGATTGCTTCCCTTTTTGGATTATGGCTCATTTTTTACTTTATACCGGTTGGTCTTTGGTTCAGTGCGCTTGTTTCAGGTGTACGTATATCCTTAATTCAACTGGTGTTGATGCGTTGGAGGAAGGTACCGCCATCCGTAATTGTTAACAATTTAATTGCAGCAACCAAGGCAGGAATTCCATTGAGCAGGAATGAACTGGAAGCCCATTTTCTGGCGGGAGGACGTGTGAAATCGGTTGTTAATGCTTTGATTTCAGCAGATAAAGCCAACATTCCACTTGATTTTAAAGCCGCTACTGCCATCGACCTTGCCGGTCGTGATGTTTTTGAAGCCGTTCAGATGTCGGTTAATCCACGCGTTATCAATACGCCACCAGTAACTGCTGTTGCAAAAGACGGGATTCAGTTAATCACTAAAGCCAGGGTTACAGTTAGAGCCAGTATCAAGCAATTGGTAGGGGGTGCCGGAGAAGAAACTGTATTGGCCAGAGTAGGTGAGGGAATTGTAACCGCTATTGGTTCAGCAACTTCCCACAAAGAAGTATTGGAAAACCCTGATAAGATTTCGAAAGTTGTGTTAGCCCGTGGATTGGATTCGGGAACCGCATTTGAAATTCTTTCAATTGATATTGCCGACATTGATGTTGGTAAGAACATTGGTGCGCAATTGCAGATGGATCAGGCCTATGCCGATAAAAATATTGCTCAGGCTAAAGCTGAAGAGCGCAGAGCAATGGCTGTTGCCAATGAACAGGAAATGATTGCGAAGGCTCAGGAAGCCCGCGCCAAAGTTATTGAAGCCGAATCACTTATCCCAATGGCCATTGCAGATGCATTCCGCAACGGGAATCTGGGATTAATGGATTATTACCGTATGGAAAATATCAAAGCAGATACCACCATGCGTGATTCGATTTCGCGTCAACCGGGTAAATCAAAAGACAGTACACCTCCGGCTGATCAAAAGTAAAGGGTTAAGGTTCAGACCCCGGGATCCGGTTGCATGTGCCCAAACACATGGCCGGGTCCTTTTTTTTAAGGAAAAAGGAAAAAGGAAAAAGGATTATCGTTGTAGAGACGCACGGTTGTGCGT
>CAYLTH010000033.1:12865-28831 GCA_964386485.1 uncultured Bacteroidales bacterium
GGATTACAGGAGATTTTTGAAAGAAAACCGGATAAACGGATTGAAATTGGGTGTAAATCCGTCGTATTTGCCGAGGTTTATTTCATTCCAATAGAAGGTCATTCCCGGATCAACGCTGAGATTTTCATTGAAAACAAATTTTAATCCGGTTGTAAAAAATACCCCAAATCCGATACCGCCCTGGTATACTTCATAGGTTTGCTGCTGGGCATTTGGAATGTAACCCTGACTACCATAAACATTGACTATGCTGTAATTCTGGTCGGCTATCCGGATTTTGTTTTCGACGACACGGGTATTATTCAGGTGAAGGCCACTTTCGACGAAGAGGTTCATGACATCCTGCAGCGGGAAGATGCGATTGATACCGATGTCGATCATGGATCTTTTTTCGGTTCCCCAGATGGTGCATTCCTGATAGGTTGGATCGAGGCTGTAATTTTGCGGTAATCGCAAATGGAGCAGAAAGACATCTGATGCTGTGAGTTTCGTATAGGTAAACTGAGCAAATACTGCGATATTTTTAGCGAGTTCATATCGAAAATGAAAGCCAACGCTCATGGCCGGATTGTATTTCACCTTACCAGGCAGAGAATAGGGGGTAATTGTATCAAGCAAATATCCAAGCCGGTTCTGAATTTCCTGAACGTAGTAATAGTTATTAAAAACAAGATCGATTGAGTTTTCGTTGGTTGGGTCTCCATTGTAGAATTTTGCCGGATGGTAGTTTGGCATATAGATACCCACGTTTAAACCATACGACAGACCTCCGAATATGCTTTCCTGTTCTTCTTTCTGTGCTGCAGAAATGAGGGTTGAAAATATAAATGTAAATAGGAATAAATATTTCATTAGTCAGAAATTGAGGTGAAAACGTTTCAAAATTAACCAAATTGTTTCTTTCATGTCGATTTTATTGGAATTCTGCTTAGGATTTTTTACTTTTGCAGCTCAATTGGACCCGTAGCTTAATTGGATAGAGCATCTGACTACGGATCAGAAGGTTAGGGGTTCGACTCCCTTCGGGTTCACAAAAACAAAAAAGGCCGCTATTCAGCAGCCTTTTTTGTTTTATAATAATATGGTATTATTCACCAGTCATTTCGACGCGACGGTTTTTCTGACGTCCTTCAGGAGTGTCATTTGAATTAACCGGCCGGGACTCGCCAAAAGCTTTGGTTGTAAGACGGTCTGTACTGATACCGCGTTCGGTTAAGTATCTGCGTACAGAGGCAATACGGCTTTCACTGAGACGCTGGTTGTAATCATCACTGCCAACATTGTCAGTATGTCCTTCAACATTCAAACGAATGGTCGGATATTTTTTCATGATATCAATCAACTCATCCAGTTTGCGTTCGGAGTATTTTGTAATTTCAGCACTGTTGGTTACGAAATAAACAGTTTTGGCAATTTCCATAATCTGATCGCCGGCACCTGATGTTTTCAGAAGACGTTCATTCAGTTTCTTAATCTGTTCTTCCAGTGCTTTGATTTCGGGTGAATACGGATTGGCTTCCGGTTTGGCTTTTTTCATGGCATCAAGGCTGTCGGCCAGACGTTTCAGCTGATCATTCAGTTGTTTAGTCAGATCAGCAAGACTATCAACCTGACCTACACGGGCTTTGCCTTTCAGGGCTTTTTCCATTTCATCATCTTTGGTTGGTCCGCCAAGTTCGCCGGCACGTTTTCCAAAGCGGTATCCGAGTGTGATTTCATGACCACCCCAGTTATCACCGACGATTCCACGGAAATCAGTCCGGGATAATGGAACATCATAAGAATACATGAAGGCAACATTTTTAACAATATCTCCGCCAACACTCAGTGCAATAATGGAGTTGCGTTTAAAAGTAAGTGCAGCCATGTATTTTTCTTTATACCGTGCAACTGCAGAAATGTCGAAATTCAAAGGTGAATTTTCGGTGATTCTGACAAGAGCAATTGGTTCCAGATTCCAGGAGTCATTCAATTTGAAATCGTAGGAAGCATAGGTGATAAAATGTTTCTTAAAGGCATAAAGTGCCGAGTTATTTTCGAAGAATGAAGGAGCCCATGCACCAATATTGAATTTTTTGTAGCGATACATTAATGCACCACCAAATTCAATAGAGGTTTGGTTCAGTTCATTTTTTCCATTGGTCAGTGGATCATTCGGGTCATAAATGTAAGGATCCGTAATGCTGTTCACTGAGGTTAAATCAATGCGTTTTTGATTAACACCGGCATTTAAGCTAAAATCAATGGAGTGATTTTCTGCTACTTTCAGGTGATAGGTGTAGCTGGCAAGAGCATACAGGTTATTAAAAATATCAGACTGATCATTCATAACGGTGAGCCCTAATCCAACCTTTTTACCGATGGGTGCATTGAAATTAAAGTCAATGGTTTTCGGTGTATAGTTTACATTGATTCTGGATTGCCTGTAACTCAGGTAGGCTTCGGGAACTCCATATAAACCGGCATAAGATGGCGACAAGGCATATTTATTCAGTAAATACTGATAGTAATATGGAAATTGCTGACCATGTGCCAGATTACTGATTCCGAAAACTGCCAGGATGATTATCAGGTAAAATCTTTTCATAATCTCTTGGTTTTATGTTAATTGTGGATAATTCGATGATTAATTAATTCTTATTCTTGGTAAGGATACTCAGCGCTCCTCTGTAAACACTTCCTTTGATCTTGTCTTTGATGTCATAATAATAGGTGCCATCAGGAAGTAAACTGCCTTCATATTTTCCGTCCCAGTCATTCTGGTATGCATTGGAGGAATAGACTTCATCGCCATAACGGTTGTAAATCTTTACCTGCCATTGTTCTCCCGGCATCATATAACTTTTGATTTTCCAGACATCATTGTATCCGTCAGCATTCGGAGTAAACAGCGGCATCGGGTTAAAATTGTCATCAAAAACAACTTCTGCAGTAAAACTAAGCGTTGTACTACAACCGTTTACGTTTTCAACTTCTACAGTATAATAACCGGATTCTGTAATTACATTGGTTAAACCGGATTGACCGTTCGACCATACAATTTTAGTGTAAGGGCTTGTGATATTCAGGGTAACTGTCATTTCCTGTCCTTTAAAGAACTTGAAATAAGGATCATTATGACCAGGAACAGGTTCTCTTGAATAGCTTAAAGTAAAATGAGGAAGATCATAAATATCAACCGTTTTGGTTTCTTTATGAATACAGCCGTTATCCGAAGTGACAGTCAGGCTTACTGAGTAAGATCCGAAGTTCGGATAAACATAGGTGGGATTTTTTGCTTTGCTGACAAAACCATTTCCCATTTCCCAGTAATAATCAACGATAGCACAATGCAAGGCTACTGATTTGTCATAGAATTTTGTAATATCCGTTAAACAAAAGTTTTCGGAACTAAAATCAGACAAAACATCTGCCATGGGCACTTGTCTGTAAACAGATTGTTGCTGTCCGGAAGCAAATTTTACTTTATGACCAATGTCATAAACACCCGGACCATTAGGAAGCAAATAATCAATTTCTGTTAAATTTGCACCCGTCAATTCAAAAATGAAGTCTCCATCCATGTCCCACATGTACAAAGTTACAGTGTCGGTGGAAGGATAAACCGGCTGACTGACAAAGTGGGTTGTTTCACCTTTACATGCCCGGGTAAAGGTATAATCGGCCTGATAATTAGATGGTTGGCCAATGGCAGTTGTCAGAAATAATGAAAAGACAGTTAGCGTAGCTAAGATTTTTTTCATGGTTTTGAAATATTTATTATTACTTATTTTTTTCAATCAAGCAGACAGCCCAAAAATAGATCAATTTCTGAGAAAAAGCAAACATTTTTTTATGAGTTATCAACCTGGGATTATTAAAAACTCCGGTCGTTATTGGTTTCTACGTTGAATTATATAACAAAGCTATACTATTTTTGTTTCGGTTTAACACAATCTTAAAATATGCCAGAAATTTTCGATACATCATTTCCGGAATATGCTGCTTTCCAGGCACTTCTTACGGATTGTTGTTATTGCCCTCATCATTGTCATGTTAACAGGACTGTCGGAGATACAGGATTTTGCAAAACAGGTGCTGAATTTGAGATTGCTGCTGTTGTAGCCCATTTAGGGGAAGAGCCTGTTATTTCCGGCAAAAACGGAATTTGTAATGTGTTTTTTCGTCATTGCAATTTAAAGTGTGTGTTTTGTCAGAATTATCAGATAAGTCAGCCAAATGCTTCAAAGAATATAGACGCACTGCCAATCCTGGAAGTAATGCAAAAGATCACGGATTGCCTTGATAACGGGTGCAGATCGCTGGGTTTTGTATCCCCATCTCATATGATCCCTCATGTAAAATTGATAATTCAGCTTTTGCATAAAAGTGGAAGGTTTCCTGTAATTGTTTACAATTCAAATGCTTACGATGATAATGAAATGCTAAAGTCACTTGAAGGGCTGGTAAATGTTTATCTTCCGGATTTGAAATACATGGATACAGTACTTTCAATGAAATATTCAGGCATAGCCGATTATCCTGAGAAGGCTGTCCTTGCTCTTAAAGAAATGTATCGGCAGAAAGGAAGTACACTTATAATAGATGACGATGGAACAGCCTTGTCAGGAATGATTATCCGACATCTGGTGTTGCCCGGCAATACAAAGAATTCGTTTCAGGTTTTGAATTTTATTGCAGAAGAACTGTCTCCGAATATTCATATTTCATTGATGGCCCAATATTATCCGGTTCACAATGCATCTGATTTCCAGGAGCTTTCTGAAGTACTTACACAGGATGAATATTCTGCAGTAATCAGCGAATTTGAACGAATTGGATTACACCGGGGGTGGATACAGGAATTGAACAGTCACAGGCATTACAGACCCGATTTTAATCTTGACAATCCGTTTTAGTATGGTTTCTTTTCGATGAAGGAATTCCAGGCATCGAAGGGGTATTTTCCAAGCTCCGGCCGGATACGGATGACAGGTATTTTACGGTCTTTTAAATCAGTCTGTAATTCATTGTAAATCAATGAATCATCGAATCCGGCTGTAGCTGCATCATGTCGGTCTGCACAATAATATATGGTTTTGATATGCGCCCAGTAAATGGCTCCGAGGCACATCGGACAAGGTTCACAACTGCAAAATATTTCAGCGTCTTCCAGAAAATAATTTTGAGTCAATTTACAGGCTTCCCGAATGGCAACAATTTCGGCATGGGCAGTCGGGTCATTTTCGGAAAGAACATGATTTGCAGCGACCGACAGGATTTCACCATTACGTACAATAACAGCACCAAATGGCCCCCCTTTTCCGCTTGGTACATTATTGCCGGCCATATCAACTGCCATATTAATATATCGGGAAATTTCCTCCTCTGTTGAGCGATTTTTCATAGTTAATATTATGTTCTTAAAATGGAGGATAAAATGAGCAGAACCTGGTTTGTTGTTTACATCCGGATATGTTCATTTTGCCCTGAAAACAGCAGTCTTTGGTATCAAAGATAGCACTTTTTTTCAGGTATAGGAGTGTGTGCATTGCGAATCTTATGTGAACTTATTAACAATCAGCACTATAGATGTTAAAATTTTATCCCTTTATTTGCTTAGAATAACGAAATAATACGTATCTTGCATCGCTGTTTCTATACAATTAATAATGTTAAATCTTTTATCTATGAAGAAACAAAATTTACTGTTGTGGTCATCTTGCATCATTTTTGGGCTCGCATTGCTAACCTCCTTACAATCTGCCGGACAAAACCTGTCGGGGCAGAGCAGAAATCAAACAGCAGATGAATATTTTAGTTTGCTGCGGAACAACCAGGTTACGGGTATGGTTGATCCACAGGATGAACTTCAGTCACGTCAGAAAGTGAACGATCTTTTGCGTGTCAAAAGTGGAAATGCACTGAATCTGGATTGGACAGAAGTTGGACCGGATAATCTCGGAGGCAGAACAAGAGCAATTGTCTTCGATGTTAACAATCCACAAACGGTCTATGCGGCATCAGTTTATGGCGGGGTATGGAAATCCGTTTCTGGTGGCACATCGTGGAATAAAATGACGGTAAGCGGGAATAACAATGAAATCATCAATGTAACCTGCCTTGCACAGGGATCGAATGGTACAATCTATGCAGGTACAGGTGAATCCTTTGAGAATAAATACACTCCGGTAGGGACTGTTTCCGGTACGGGTTACGGTTTAGGCGGATTAATCGGAAAAGGAATCTATAAATCAACTGATGGTGCTAATTTTGAATTGATTGCATCAACTGAACCGACTTCTCCGAATAGCATGACTGCTGACTGGGCTTATGTAAATGAAGTGGCTGTTGGTTCAACAGGCCGGTTATTTGCATGTACCAACAAGGGTTTGCGTTACTCTGATGATGGTGGTACTTCCTGGACATTTGCCAAATCAAATGGTGCAAATCTCACCGAATCATCAGCCGATATTAAGATTGGCACAAGTGGTGTAATTATTGCTGTTGTAGGTAATAAGTGTTACGTTTCCGCTAATGGCGACCCCGACGGTTTTGTCAGTGCATCAATCGGCGGAGCAGGAAATCTTCCGCTCGCCACTGCTGTAAGTCGCATCGAAGCTGCTATTGCACCATCCAATAATGACATCGTTTACGTTATGGTTGCCAAAGCAAATGGAGCTCTCGAAAATATTTACCGTTCTCCTTCGAAAGGCGCAGCAGGAAGCTGGACAGTAGTCGGCCCAGGTGGTTCGTCTGCATTCAATGTTTTTAATTCTACTACCGATCTTACATCTGGTCAGGGTTTATATACGAATACCATTGCTGTTACTCCGAACGACCCCAATACAATTCTGGTGGGTGGTGTAAATATGTGGCGTGGTGTTAAAGTAGATGAAGGTTATTTTTCATGGAATCAGACCTGTGATGGTTTGTTTTACCCTGATTATTATCCTCTCTATGTTCATACCAATCATCATTGTTATGTATTTCATCCAACCAATCCTGATCGTATGATCATTGGTACTGATGGAGGAATTTATCTGACTACAGACGGGAATCAGACTTTTCAGAATCTGAACAGAAATTATAATGTAGCACTGGTTAATCGCGTTGCAGCTTCTCACAAAGGCGAAATTCTTGCCGGTTCAATGGGATCCGGATCCTTCTACATTTCAAGAAATGGCAATACTCCCATGGAGGCTGAACAAATCAATCGCTCAAATGGCGGAAACTGTGCTGTTTCCTTTATTAACCCGAAAGCGATGTTTATTTCTGTGCCAAATGCTCAGGTTCGTCGTACTATTAATAAAGGTGCAAATTTTGACGGCTTTTATTCTGGTGCAATGAATTCTGTTACCGGTTCTTACATTACTCCAATAGCATATTGGGAAAATGTAAACTTCCCGGCCAGTATTGATTCTGTAAAGTATATTGCTTTTGATACCATTATGCCGAATCAGTTGATTAAGGTGAGAAGTAACAATGGTGATTATCCTTTTACTGTGACCAATAATACAGGTTCTATCATCTGGCCGAAAGATACAGTTAAGTTTAAGGATCCTGTTCAGACAAAACTATTTGTTGGAGCCTATGGAGCTGTTTGGTATACCCGTGGAGCGATCGATGTAAAAACCGGCCTTACACCTACCTGGTTCAAATTATCCAACTTCACTATGACAGTCAGTGCATTAGCAGTTACTCCTGACGGAAATACGCTTTTTGCCGGTACCCAGGATGGTTATATTCTTCGCTTCCATGGTATTGTTAATTATAATAGTGATGTTACCAATGAACTTGAAGTGGATACACTGGCTACCTGGACAGGTCGTTTTGTTACAGGAATTGCGATTAATCCCAAAAATTCGAATGAAGTTCTTGTAACTCTTGGAAATTATGGGAATACCAACTATGTTTATTTCTCAAACAATGCACTGGCATCGACTGCTTCATTTGCAGCTAAGCAAGGCAATTTACCAGCCATGCCTGTATATACCGGACTGATCGAACTTAACGGTTCAAACCGCGTGCTTATCGGAACTGAAATGGGTATTTTTACTACCGAAAATATCAGTGCCGGTGCTCCTTCCTGGACTGCTGAATTAAACGGAATTGGTGATGTGCCTGTATTTGATCTGAAGCAGCAGGTTTATAACTGGTATCCTGTTATTGAATCTCCCGATACCATGGCCGTTAATAATTATGGTGCTATCTATGCTGCAACTTACGGACGTGGAATTTTTGAGTGCAATAAATATGTAGGTATTAATGATCCTCAGACTCCGTCCAATGATGTTTTGTCTGCTATTCAGGTATATCCTAATCCGGTAATGAATATGGCTACTGTTGCCTATGAACTTAAATCACAAGGCACTGTAACCTTCCAGGTTTTTGATATGACCGGACGCGTAATCGATCAGATTGTTTTCAACAAACAGACTGCCGGTCCGCACCTCTTCAGTCTTCCTGTTGATCAATTTGCCACGGGTTCTTACCTTATTAAAATGACAAGTGGGAATGCTTCTGAAACCACTAAATTTGTTAAACAATAAGAAGTTTTAGTGACGCGTGACGCGTGACGAGTGACATTGAATAAAACAATAGAGGCAAGGCATCCCTTGTCTCTATTGTTTTATAATGCCTTGTCTCTACCTGCCACGGCCGGGAGACGCACGTTAATCAATAGACGCACGTTAATCAACAGACGCACAATCGTGCCGGGATATGCATCCGTCAAACAGACGCACGAAAAACAAGAGACGCACAACCGTGCGTCTCTACAAAGAATTTAATGTCACCCGTCACGCGTCACGCGTCACTCGTCACTCTCAGTGTTTCTGTTAAACCGACTCCCGAAATTGAATGAGATATAGGCTGTCAGGAAATAGCGGTATGGATCATTATGGGCCATAATTTTAATGCCCTGGGGGAAAACATCGGCATTTAATCCGATTTCAAGGGCTTTAATGCTTTCATTTTCTGAACCGAATTCAAAATTTAATCCAAAACGGCCGGTTAATCCGGGATAAAAGGATAATTCTTTTAAACCATAGGTAAATTCGGCACGACCATAAATGTTTTCCTGGAAATGTTTTGCAGGGTCATACCGCTCGTTGGTCAGATAGGGGAGGGGTTCGTTATCTCTGTAGTTGATAATATAGAGATATATCGGTTTCCTGATTCCAAGTGCAGCACCTGCATGGTAAAAATAGCGTAATTCGACACCTCCCCAATAAGGTTTACGGTTCAAAAGGTGTTCTTTTCCAATACTGGCCCTTAATAGAAATAAATGAGCAAGTTTTCCATATACATAGCTTTTGCTTTGCTCTCCATATTCATATAATGTTCTGATTTCTTTCGGGGTTTTCATGTTAAGCAAATCGAAATTCATAACATTCCGTGTGAATACAGTGATGCTTTTCCCCCGTGTATGGCCAATTCCAAAACCATTGCTATGCGCCATTATTCTGAATGTACGTTCTTTCCGCAAAAAGAAATCAATACCCAGACTGTCCTGCTTCAATTCCTGAGCAAAATTACTGGTAATACAAAACAAAACTAAACCGGCTGCAATGAAACGACGCATTCTAAACGGAATTAGCGGGTATAAATGCGTTCAATTTTGTAACGGCCTGATTCTCCGCCATAGGCCGGGCAGGAACTGCGGTGTGCTTTGCAGGAAGCCATTGCCATACTGAGAACAAAGAAAAACAAAATAATTACCGGAGCCCTTTTTACCAGGATTTTCATACTTTTATCAATTAATTTAACCACAAAGATAATTCAAATTCACCCTAAAGAACCTGTTTCCTGCTTCTTTTATTGCACAGGAGATTGTTCATTACATTGCCATGGAAGAAAAGATTAATCCTGAAATAGAAGAAAGCTGGAAAGAGGTCCTTTCAGATGAGTTTGGTAAGCCCTATTTTGCGGGTTTGAAATTGTTTCTTGTGGAAGAAAAAAAGCACCATATTATATATCCTCCCGGAAAAGAAATGTTTACTGCCTTTAATACAACTCCTTTCCATGTGGTTAAAGTGGTAATTCTCGGGCAGGATCCTTACCATGGCCCCGGTCAGGCACACGGGTTATGCTTTTCGGTTCCTTTTGGGATTCAGCCTCCTCCATCTCTGAAGAATATTTTCAAAGAATTGGTAACAGATATTGGAATTGCTGTTCCCGGTCATGGGAACCTGACTTCCTGGGCCAGGCAAGGCGTTTTATTACTCAATGCCACCCTGAGTGTCAGGGCCAATGAAGCCGGTTCCCACCAGAAAAGAGGATGGGAAACCTTTACTGATGCGGCTATCTCAGCAATCTCTTCACACCAGTCGAATGTGGTTTTTATGTTATGGGGAAATTATGCAATGGCTAAACAATCTCTTATCGACCCAAATAAACACCTGATACTTACAGCAGTGCATCCATCGCCTCTTTCAGCATCGCGGGGATTTTTTGGTTGCCGGCATTTTTCGAAAGCGAATGAATATTTAAAACTCCATCATAAAGAACAGATAGACTGGTCATTGTGATTATTCTGAAAAAAAATCGATTTTTAAATTTTTCACTATCTTGCGGCATTATTTATTTAAATATTTCGATATGAAGAGAACTACTTTCATTTTTACTATGTTACTTATTGCTGCAGGTTTGGTATCACGAGCCGGCGGTTATCAGGTATCATTGCATGGACAGAAGCAAATCGGGATGGGACTCATTGGAACCTCTCTGAGTGCTGATGCCAGTTGTTTGTTTTACAACCCGGGTGCACTGGGATTTGTAAAAGAAAAATTAAGTTTCTCAGGCGGAATGAGTGTATTGCGCTCTATGGTTGCTTTTCAGTACCGTGACCCCAGTACATACACTGCTGAGACGGATAATCCTTTGGGAACACCTTTTTATTTTTATGGTGCCGGAAAAATTAATGAGCGGCTTAGTGTTGGTCTCGCCATTAATACTCCTTACGGCAATAGTCTGGAATGGGAAAAAGACTGGGCCGGCCGGTATTTGATTGAATCCATTAAACTGAAAGCCATTTTCTTTCAGCCTTCCGTTTCTTACAAAATCAATGACAAATTGGGCATAGGTGCCGGATTTGTTTATGCAACAGGTGATGTTGACCTCACAAAACGCTTACCTGTTGCCGGTGTTGATCAGGTTGACGGTACAGTTAATATTAAAGGCGCTACAAAAAATTATGGATTCAACGTTGGAATCCTGTACAAACCAACCGATAAACTTCAGATTGGTATTGATTACCGTTCACAGATTGATATGAATGTTGAAGGAGCTGATGTAACCATGACTGTCCCATCTTCCTTGTCAACCAAATTCCCGGGAGAAAATAAAGTAGATGTTACTTTACCTTTGCCAGCCAATCTTGATATTGGTGCATCGTACCAGTTTAATGAAAAACTGATGCTGGGTTTTAGTTTAAACTATGTATTCTGGGGTGTTTATGATTCTCTGATCTTTGATTTCGAAAACAATACAGACGCATTGGCTGATTCCAGAAATCCAAGAGATTATTCAAATACATTGATTTTCAGAGCAGGTGGTGAGTATAACCTGAATAAATTACTGACAATCCGTGCCGGTGGTTATTTTGATCCCAGTCCTGCCAGTAAGGAGTATTTTACACCAGAGACACCAAGTCTGGATAATTTAGGTCTATCATGCGGACTGTCAATTCGTCCGGTTAAAAACCTGAGTATAGATCTTTCGTTTCTCTACCTGATGGGTAAGGAAACCAAGGCAGAGTATATCCCGGATGCATTTGGTGGTACTTATAAAAGCCGCTTTTATATTCCCGGATTCGGTTTTACCTATAGTCTATAATTTTTAAAATCTCGTCTATGAAAACAAAGATATTTCTCCTTATTTCCGCTATTACCTTCATTTTCGGCTGTAAACCGGAAATTGATGAATTTAAACCAGATCCCGGTTCAGCCGATTTTTCAAAGTATATCAGTATAGGTAATTCGCTTACAGCCGGTTACGCCGATGGCGACCTCTATAAAAGTGGTCAGGAATATTCCTTTCCGAATATCCTTGCCGGTCAGTTTAAACAAGCTGGTGGTGGTGAGTTTAAACAACCCTATATGCACGATGAAGTTGGTTTTGGTAGCCGAAGAGTTCTGGGTTATTCTACAGATTGTCTTGGTGTTACATCACTGGGTCCTGTCATGATGACCGGGAATCCTGATCCTGAAAACTTTGTAAATATGTATGCTCAGGGACCTTTTAACAATATGGGTGTTCCGGGTATTAAGTCCTTCCATCTGGCTTATCCCGGTTATGGTGTAGCCAATCCTTATTTTGGTCGCTTTGCTTCTGCAGCCGGTACCAGTGTGCTCAAGGATGCAATGAAACTGAATCATACGTTTTTCTCTTTCTTTATTGGGTCAAACGATGTTTTGGCTTATGCCCTTTCCGGTGGCGAAGAAGGCCCTGATAGTATCACAACAACTCCGGTTTTTCAATTTTCTGTTATGACAGCCATTGACTCTCTGACCAAATACGGAGCCAAAGGTGTTGTTGCAACGATTCCTGATATTACCGATATTCCTTATTTTACTACAGTTCCTTCGATGGGATTGTATCTTGTTCAGGCTCAGGCAGATCAGCTGAATGCAGCCTATGCTCCATATAATGCCGGTGCTACTGCTGTTGGTGTTCCTCAGATTGTATTCCATGCCGGATATAATGGGTTTATTATTCAGGAAACCGATGCTCCTTATTCAATGATTGGTGGTTTACGACAGATCAAAGCCAGTGAGCTTATTCTGCTTACTGTACCACAGGATTCGCTGAAATGCAAAGGCTGGGGTTCTCAGAAGCCAATCCCTGGCGGATTCATCCTGGATGAACAGGAAATAAACGCCATCAAAACAGCTACTGCCGGATTCAATGGTTATCTCACAGGCCTGGCCGGAGAAACAGGTCTTGCTGTTTGCGATATTAACGCTCATTTCAAAAAATTCACCAGCGGTTTAATGTTTGATGGGATTAAATTCTCTGTAAAGTTCGTAACCGGCGGTTTATTTTCACTTGATGGTGTACATCCCAATCCCCGCGGACAAGCGATTATGGCCAATTATTTTATTGATGCCATCAATGATAAATATGGTGCAGCTGTTTCAAAAGTTCCGGTAAGTCAATATCCCGGACTGGCGTTCCCATAATATTATTTTTTTTTGAATAGGCGGGAAGAATATGGGTTTCGATGAGAAGAGATCAGTGTTCTTCCCGCTCCATTTCGCGACGGTTGTCTTTTTCCTTGATGGTTTCCCGCTTGTCGTACATTTTCTTTCCGCGGGCCAGTGAAATGTTCAGTTTGGCCTTACCTTCTTCATTTATAAATAGTAAAATGGGGATGATGGTATAGCCCTTTTCTTTGATTTTGGTGTGCATTTTACGCAACTCCCGGATATTCATGAGCAATTTGCGATCACGCCGCGGATCATGATTGTATATATTGCCATGAGAATATTCAGCAATATGCATATTGACCACAAAAAGTTCATGTCCTTTAAACTGGCAATAGGCATCGGCAATATTCACCTTCCCAGCCCGGATCGACTTAATTTCAGTGCCGGTTAATTGGAGGCCGGCTGTAATGGTATCAAACAGAAAATATTGAAAATCAGCTTTTTTATTCTTTATTTCGATAATGTTCTTCATACAAAATTGAGTTTTTTCTGCCTTTTTACCCCGCACATCCGCCACAAAAGTAACGAAAGAAGATCGTATCACATTGATAAATGTCAATCAAATCTTGATATAAATGTTATTGTTAATGAATTAGCAACAGGATTAATGTCTATTTTTGTGCCGTAAATAAAACAGTTCGCTGTGAAACTTCAATTGAAACGGTTATTAATCTTGAGCTGGACGTTGGCTGTATTCTATATACATCTGGCGTCTCTGGTCAATTTCCACCAAAACCGTATCTGGAAAAAAGCGCTCTGTTATGAATTAGTTGCCGCTCACCGCGACAATAAACAACAACATTCTGTCCTCAAAGTTAAAATGAATCCGGGTGCCGCTCAACAGCAATTCCTGTTGGAGAACACCATGCAGAACCTGACACTGGCTATTCCGGGTTATCAGGTTGTTGTGACAGAATTTGCAGCCTATTCTTCGCTGCCTTTACAGCAATCGCGCTGTACCCTCGGTTTACGGGGTCCCCCCATTGCCTGATTACCAGGATCTTCCTTTTTTTAGACATACAGGGATGCTTCCCTGTTGCCGAACATGGTAATTTCTGATCCTGTTTAAGCTGGAATTTAGTTTCGAAAATTTCTTATTAACCCTTATTTATTTGATTATGAAAAAATTACATGTACTCATTATGCTTTGCCTGATGGCTTCTTTTGCCCAGGTTCACGCAACTGCCGGCCCCGACTCCGTATCAATGAATCCGGGCTACACACACGAAATTTATTATAGTATGGCCAATGGTCCTGTTTCTTCAGGTCCCCGCAATACCTGGGATATCGCCTTCCGAACCGGTATCATGAGTTCAAGCATTTTAATCAACGACGGAATGGGTGTGGTTTTATATACCTATCCCTACGGCGATTCTGCAGACTTTTTATCAACCTGGGATACCAGCGGAATGATTGCCTGGATCCCCATGTTCAATGATCCGGATGATTGGGAAAACGGAGCTTTCAGTCGCTATGCAACCGGCCATCCTGATTATGGCTGGGGTGTTTACAACAGCATCACCCACAACCTTGGCGGGGATTCCTGTTTTGTGATTAAAACCCGGAATACCGGTTTCAAAAAGCTCTGGATCGTGAAGAAACTGTCGAGCCAGAATACCTATATTTTCCGTTTTGCCGGTCTTGATGGTTCCAATCCTCAGGAAGTTACCCTGAATTGTGGTACCTACAATACCCGTGACTTTGTTGGGTATGATCTGGAAGCAAATGCTATTGTTGATTTTCAGCCTGAAAAATCCTCCTGGGATTTGCTGTTTACCAAATATATGTCGGTACAGCCTGATGGCACTCCCTATCCTGTAACCGGTGTGCTCAATAATGACGGCGTGAAATCAAACTCATTCTGGCAGGTCAATACTTCATTCATGAACTGGGCTTCCGTTGAATTTGATTCAACCCGTTCACCCATTGGCTGGAACTGGAAATACTTTGATATGAATACCTTTTCCTATGTTGTTGAAGACTCCCTGGTGTATTTTGTAAAAGGCTTAAGCGGTGATGTTTCAAAACTCATTTTTACCAAATTCGCGGGTAGTTCAACAGGGAATATCGTATTTAATGTTGAGACGGTTTCGGCAGCAGGCATCGGTCAGGCAGGAGAAACCTCAAACCGCTTTTCCATTTACCCCAATCCGGCTGTTGGATATACCACTTATAATATTCAGTCAGAGAAATCAGAAAATGCAACGGTCCGGATTCTCGATCTGACTGGCAAAGTAATGCATACTGAATCGGTTATACTTAATCCGGCTCAATCTGCCGGCGGTCGTATTAACCTTGAAAGTATTCCTTCCGGTTTGTATCTGATCGAATTTACAACCGGTGTACAGCGCGAAATGCACAAGCTTCTAATTCAAAAATAATATATGTTGTTTGGTTATAAATTTTGGTTGTTGTTGATGACTTCAGTTCTGCTGACCCTTTGTGTTGAGGGTCAGCGGACTGTTGTCACAGTTATTGATGCCCGAAATGGGGAGGCTGTCGCATTTGCTCATGTCTGCGCCGAAAGTTTAAAAACCAAAGAGCAAAAACACGTGTTAACCGATATCAATGGCAAAGCTGCAATGGATCTGACAGAAACCGTTAAACTGGCCATTTCCTACATCGGATATGAAACCTATTTTGATACCATTGCTCCGGGTGTTCCGCAGAAAATATTTCTTATTCCAACAGTACATTCCATGAATGAAGTGGTTGTTACTGCTCAATATACTCCTGAAAAAGCGGACAAATCTATTTATAAAGTCAATGTAATCAA
>CAYLTH010000034.1:0-4377 GCA_964386485.1 uncultured Bacteroidales bacterium
ATTTTATATTATCCCTGACGGGACAAGGGAAATCACCAATCCATTTTCTGCTACCAATATTTAATGCCTAACGGCACCTGAACAATGAACACAAAAAAGTGATGCGTGACGAGAGACGAGAGAAAAGTCTCCTCGCCCCTCACACTGTCTCTCAAACTCACACTGGTTCCCAAGGCCGGGCTGGATGTTCCCTTTTGCAAAACGAACCCTGTCGGCGTTTATAACGACTGACAGGGTTGGACATCAACAAACCAATAACCATCCAACTCAAACCAGCACCTTAGCACACTTGCAAACCAGCAAACCAGCAAACTAAAACTATCAAACTAACCAACTAACCAACTAACAAAGAGGGGCAAATGTATAAATCTGATTATCAATCCCTTATGCACTTTAGCAAACCCCTCGATAACCATTTCCAAATTTCCAAATTAAACAATTTCCAAATTACTTAATTTTCCCTGCCTCCCCTCTGGCTTTCTCAATAAGCTGTTGTGCTTTATTATCCGCTTCCTGCTGCAGCTTGTCGGATTTGTTCTTCGCCTGTTTTACCAATTGCTTCGAACTTTCCTTTGCCGCTGCTTTGGTAATGGGATTGCCTGCCTTTTTAACCAGCTCATCGCCTTGTTTTTCAGCTTCTTTTATCAATGCATCGCCGGCTTTCTTTGCCTCATCTTTAATCTGTTGCGCCTGCTTTTCGGCATCGGCTATCAGTTTCTGTGCCTTCGCACTCACATCCTCTTTAACCTTCTGTACCTCTTCCTTCACCTTTTCGGTAACCTGCGATTTGATCTCATTCACAGCACTGTTCACGCTTTTTTTAATATCGGTCGTAACAACCGGCTGAAGATGCGTTCCCGTGATTTTTGCGGCCACAACAATGGTACTGCCCGGATCTATATTCACACCTTGCGATCCGGCTTTTTTCACCATCCCGTCGAGTACCGCATTGGCCTGTCCTCCAAACATTTCGCGCGGAATTTCCATCACCGCATCATAGCCAATGCTCTGATCCAGGGCACTCCAGCCACTCATTTTCGTCTTAATCTTATCAATGGTGAAATCAAAAGGCTTCACCTCGAGTCTGCCTTTCACAATGGCGATTTCCATCTTCACATTCCCCGGAGCTATCCTTGAAAATTTATCCATTTTCAGTGCTTCTCCAACTTTCTTCAGCGGAAGGAATTCTTTTACCTCCACACTTTCGGTGGATAACATTCCGCTTCCGTTCAAGCTTTCATACACCGGTTTCATGGCCGCATCCAGACTACTCGTAATCCGGAGCCGGGTGTTCACAAATCCGCTGCATTTTTCGGCAACCGGAGCCAGTTTCTGTACCATGCCGAATGTTTTGTAACACAAAGGAATACTGAAGTGCTTCACATCCAGATCGAAATCAATCGCAGGATTTACCCCTTTACTGGAGTAGGATCCGGTAACACCCAGGGTTCCTCCCAGTGTTTCCATTTTAAACGGACTGAGGGTCACCGTTTCATCTCGGATCGTGAGCTGACCATTGATGTTTTTCATATCCATATTGTCATACAAAAGCCGCGCAATCGATGTTTTAGCTGTAAAATCAATATTGGCCGGGACTTTAATAACAGCCAGCGGTGCTGTATCAGCCGGGGTAGCAGCCGTCGTTTCTTTGGTCATAAATTCATTCAGATCGATCAGATTGGAACGGCTTTCAAAGGTGCCGGTCAGTTTCTCATCTTTCAGGGCATAGGCCAGCACATTCGTCAATTTGCCGCTGGCTTTCAGGTCAGATTTCCCGAATTTAAGATCCGCTACAGGCATATCCACAACCTGAGGAGAAAAGAGCAGTTTCAATGCATTGATGGTTACACCTTGTGGAAAATCTGCACTGGTGTATTTCATTCCGGTCACGCTAAGCTGTCCGTCGGCCTGAAATTTCTCATATTGTTTTTTATCAATGGATGACATCGCTCCCTTGAGCCGGATATCGGCTTCTACAAGCCCGCTCAGCTTCTGGGAAGCTTCCATGGGATAAAATTTCGGCACATCATTCAGATTCAGCTTTCCTTTTATGCTGCCGGTGATGTTTGGATCGGAAACCGGGGTGGTGATGAGCATCCTAATATCCACCGGATTCTTTGCCAGTTCCAGATGTGCTTTTCGGATATCGATCACCGTATTGTCGGGATTCCCGTTTGTATTGGCAATTTTTACATCAATATTGATATTCTCAACAGCCGCCGGAAGCGAAGGATATTTAAACATCGCATTGTTAACCAGTAAGTTAAGACCAAAGGCAGGCATAACTTTTTCATTGTAGGTTCCTTTAACAAAACCATCAAAAGCCAGACTCCCTTTGGTTTCTACCGAGCTGAAATCTTTGGCATACAAAGCCGGTATCAGCGAAAGAAAATCTTTGAACTGACTTTTGGCTGCATCAAATTTCAGATCCATCTGCATATCATCTCCCGGCATGGCAAACCAGCCTTCGAGTCCGAATACCAATTGGTTCAGCTTCATTTCTGTTTCCGAAAAATCAAAGCGGAATTGCTTCATATCCATTTTAATACGGGATTTGACTTCGGTCTGCGCCTTGCTGAGATATGGAATACCTCCGTACGACAGGCTGAGTCCGCCCGATTTGGTCTCCGAATCAATATCATACAGATCGCCGTTAATATCCACGCTCACCGTCATGTCGATATCGGCCATACTTGTCGTAAAGCCCATCGACTGATCATCATATAGCAGATTCCCTTTCTCCACATTAAATTTCCGGACCGATAATTTCATGGTACTTTCGGCAGAAGTGGCCGGAGCGGTTTCGGGTGAAGGTTTGGTGATATCCCAGTTTACTTTCCCGTTTTTCAGGGTTTTCAGCACAATGACAGGCTTTTCCAGTTGTATCTTCTCAATAATATAGGTACCGCCTTTCAACACACTCATCAAATCGATGGTCAGCAGGAGAGCATCTGTTTTCACAAGGGTATCGCCTTCAAAATCGCCGGTACCTGCAACACTCAGCTTATCCAGATTCAGTGAAAAATTGGGAAAGGATCGAAATAACGACACTCCATAATCGCCGAATGCCACTTTGGCGGTGAGGTTTTCATTCGCGGTTTTAACGAGTTGTCCGACAATCTGTTTGCGAAAAACAAAGGGAAGGATAATCGCCAGAATAAGAATCAGGACAACAAGACCTGCAAGTGCTTTCAGAATGACTTTAAGATACTTAGTGTTTTTCATGGAATTGGAGTTTTCGGAATTTTCGTTAAAATTAATCAAAATTTCATCGTATCTTTGCACCCCTTAAACCGATAAATTTCATCACATGGCTTCAGAGGTTAAGATTTTTTCAGGCAGGTCGTCCAATTACCTTGCCAAAAAAATAGCAGATGCGTATGGCATACGCCTGGGCGAAATCGCAATAACCGAATTTGCTGATGGTGAATTCCAGCCTTCATTTGAAGAAAATATCCGCGGAGATGATGTTTTTCTGATCCAGTCGACATTTGCTCCGGCCGACAATCTGATGGAGCTTTTGTTGTTGATTGACGGGGCCCGCAGGGCTTCAGCGCGCAGAATTGTAGCTGTATTGCCGTATTTCGGGCTGGCACGTCAGGATCGCAAAGACAAACCCCGCGTTCCGATTGCCTCAAAACTCGTTGCCAACCTCTTGGTTGCTGCCGGTGTTGACCGTGTTATCACAATCGATCTCCACGCCGATCAGATTCAGGGATTTTTCGATATCCCGGTTGATCACCTATTTGCTTCTTCTATTTTCATACCGTACATCCAGAAAATGGGATTACCCAATCTCATTTTTGCTTCTCCCGACACCGGAGGAACCCGTCGTGCAGCCGTGTATGCAAAAATTCTGGAAACCGGATTTGTGATTTGCTACAAACAACGGTCGAAACCCAATGAAGTAGCCAAAATGTATATTATCGGAGATGTTAAGGGCAAAGACGTTATCCTGCTCGATGATATCATCGATACGGCCGGAACCATTACCAAGGCAGCCGATATCATCATGCAAAACGGAGCCAATTCGGTCAGGGCCTTTGCCACTCACCCGATTCTCTCCAAAGATGCCATCGAACGCATTGAAAAATCGAGTTTTACCGAAGTTATTGTAACCGATACCATTCCATTGCGTTGTGAAAGCCCGAAAATCAAAGTGCTTTCAACAGCAGATTTGCTTGCAAACGTAATTAAACGCGTACATAATTATGAATCAATTAGTTCGTTGTTTAAGTTTGACAATAAAGAAGAAAAGTAACTGGTAACTAGTAACTGGTAACTGGTAACTAGTAACTAGTAACTTGTCACCAATTACCAATTACCAGCTACCAATTACCAATTACCAGTTACCAATTACCAATTACCAATTACCAA
>CAYLTH010000034.1:4477-7202 GCA_964386485.1 uncultured Bacteroidales bacterium
TACCAGCTACCAATTACCAATTACCAGTTACCAATTACCAATTACCAATTACCAATTACTAGTTACCAATTACCAATTACCAATTACCAATTACCAAATCATCAAATTATGAAAACAGTATCTATTAGCGGTTCCCTCAGAGGGAACGTAGGGAAAAAAGATGCGAAAGCACTCCGCAAAGCGGAAAAAGTACCTTGTGTTATGTACGGTGGAAAAGAACAACTTCATTTTTCTACCGACGAATTATCTTTTAAAAAACTGGTCTTTACACCAGAAGTAAACCTGGTAAAAATCGATATCGATGGGAAAGTATACGATGCTTCCCTGCAGGATGTTCAGTATCACCCGGTTACAGATCAGATTCTCCATGTTGATTTCCTCGAAATCATTGCCGGCAAGCCGATTAATATCGCTATTCCGATTAAAATTACAGGTACTTCTCCTGGCGTTTTAAAAGGGGGTAAGCTGATCAAAAAACTGCGGAAATTAAGAGTAAGCGGTCTTGCTGAAAATCTTCCTGATAAAATTGAAGTAGATATCAGCGGTCTGGATATTCTGAACAGCATTAAAGTTCAGGATTTAAAATATGACAACCTCACTTTCCTTGATGTGAAAAATGCTGTTGTTGTTAACGTTATTGCAACCCGCGCTGTTGAAACTCCGGTTCCGGGAGCAAAATAATTCCGGTAATCCTTTAAATTGGCATTCCTTCGGGTGATCCAATACTATTTTGCATGAAATATCTTATTGCAGGTTTAGGTAATATTGGTGATGAATACACCAATACCCGCCATAATATTGGCTTTATTGTTGCCGATGCACTGGCTGCCGATGCCGCAGTAGCATTTACTCCCGACCGCTTAGCAGCAGTCGCACGATTCAGGGTGAAGGGCCGGACATTTATTGTCATCAAGCCCTCCACCTACATGAATCTGTCGGGGAAAGCCGTCCGCTACTGGATGACCAAAGAAGACATCCCCATCGAAAATGTACTCGTTATTTCGGATGATATTGACCTGCCGCTTGGGGCTTTCCGCATCAAACCCAAAGGCAGCGGGGGTACCCATAACGGACTCAATGACATTATAGAACAACTAGGGACTGCTGATTTTCCGCGCTTCCGGATTGGCATAGGAAATGATTATGCCAAAGGCTTTCAGGTAGATTTTGTTCTGGGACGATTTACCAAAGAAGAAGAAACCATTCTGCTTCCCCGCATGAAACTGGCCATTCAGGCTGTGAAAAGTTTCGGTCTGGCCGGGCTAAACCTGACCATGACCACCTTCAACAAAAAATAGAAAACCGTTTTATTGTACGATCAATTTGCAACCTGCGATACGGGCTGTATTGTTTTGACATTCAAGGATGTATAATCCGGGCTGAAGTGATCTGATGCTGAGTTGAATGCTCTTTCCAGGGCTTTCAACCGGAACACGCCGGATCAGGCTTCCCCGGATATCCCGCAGTATGATAAAACATCCTTCCGGAACCGAATTCGAAAACTGATCGGGTAATGTTACCCATACAACATCCTTTCCCGGATTTGGGAATACAAGTAAGTTGTTCTTATCCAATGTAATATCCCCGATCGCGCTATTTTGTGTATTCGAATACCCGGGCGTCGGATTGTTCAATTCATGGCATAATCCCTGCCCGTTCGGAATCAAACCGTATGTGGTATCTTTCTTCTGATCACCATATAATAAAATATCCACGGGATTACTGCCCAGATCAGGCCTGGTAAATACCCCGATGCTTTCGCCATTTGCTTCCAGCTTGAAGTTGCTGTGCAATGAACCCTGCAAGGGTGTACCATCAGCCCAAATCAGAAGATAAGCCCCCGGATTGAGCATCTGTTGCGGCAAATACCATTTATCCGGAATATTCAGATTATCGGTCAGACAAAGTTCACCCAGATTAACAGCCACATTTCCAGCATTGTACAGTTCAATCCAATCATCAAATTCTCCATGTTCATCGGCGATGGTGACGGTGTTAGTGGCCTGAAATTCATTGATCCGGATTTGAGGCACCTGCGGCAACACCAATTGATTTTCGGCACTGGCGATACGGGCTGTGATATACGGTTTTAATCCATATTTTACATGTCCGCTGAGGTTCTGGGTAAAGGAAGAATTAAATTGAGTCATCGTCCAGCCATAATCCAGGGGTCTGTAAGGATCCAGCGCAGCAAACGGGTAAATCATGGTGTAGAGGTAATCAATTTTTTCGTTGAGTTTGGCATAGGTAAACACTTCATGGATCAACTGATCGACATAAAAGCTATACTCTTTCCGCCACAATGGATTGGCCAGAATCCGTTTCGTTAAGGGTCTGGGATCATCGGCTGCCCAGTTGTAAATATCCCGGGTTCCCCAGTCCTCCCCCATCCAGTCGATCCCAAACGTATTATCCATATCATAGGGGATAAATTCAAACTGATTTTTATCCGTATTAAAATACAAATAGTAATTATTCATATTATAGGAATACGCATCCCAGTGACCCGTAATGGCCTCAATAGCAAGGTATTTAAGATAAGATTGTACATTAAAAACACCAGGAAGCTGTTGCGGCAATAAATTGTCTGGGGCATTATTCAGGATGTCGATAAAAAAAGCAAGATCAGCATAACTGTCCATCGCTGTATTCGTATGAAGCTCGTAAGCCCGCCGATCGCCCACCATAAATTTATAGAGATTCGGGTCGCTGCCCAGATAGGTCA
>CAYLTH010000034.1:7302-20157 GCA_964386485.1 uncultured Bacteroidales bacterium
CGCCGATCGCCCACCATAAATTTATAGAGATTCGGGTCGCTGCCCAGATAGGTCAGATCGGCCGGCCAGAGGCATTTGTAGAGGTTTCCGTTTTTGTTGCCGAAGCGTGTATCCACAAATTCCTCATCAATATGTTCTACATTCATATACAATCCGCGAAATTCTGTATTGATATACAAGGCCGCATAAGCACTGCGTGAAGCCGGAAGCCCGAAATCGCGGCAAATGTCCCAGCACAGGCGGGCGCGCATAATGCAGGGGTCGTTGTGTTCGCCGTTGAAATTCAGTTTTTCCACGCCGTGATACTTCCGGCCCGGAGCATAGGTATTCAATGAAACTTTAAATGATTTTTTTTCAGAAACCAGAGAGGTCCCTCCCCGGAGTCTGAAGCCGGCATCCAAAAAGGTATCCGTGTTGCACAGGGGATTGTCGAAAATGAAAGTAGCGTGATACTCATATTCGTTTTCAAGGTTTTGCAGCAATTCATCCAGACTATCCGGAGCAATCAGTACACGGGCTTCAGAAACAACACTATCATGAAATAGCGGCTTAACCGCAGGATATTTCTGCGAAAACAACAGAACAGGAAAAAACAATAATAAGAATAACAACCTCATGGGGATAGCTTTCCCCAAAGGTAGGTATTATTCGGGCATCGGAGAAGCAGTATATCTGGTTTTCAGACGGGCTCCGATAATATTCGAAATCTCACTGATGGCAATGCGGTCCTGCTTCATGCTGTCGCGTTCACGGATCGTGACCATATTGTCTTCGAGGGTCTGATGGTCAACCGTAATACAATAGGGAGTACCGATGGCATCCTGACGGCGGTAGCGGCGTCCAATGGCATCTTTCTCATCATACTGACAATTGTAATCGTACTTGAGGCTGTCCATGATTTCGCGTGCTTTTTCGGGCAGACCATCCTTCTTAATCAGCGGCAGAACGGCTGCTTTCACGGGAGATAGCACTGGTGGTATCCGCAACACAACGCGTTCGCTGCCATCTTCCAGCTTTTCCTCACAAAATGAATTACTTAAAATCGCCAGGAAGGTACGGTCCAGACCAATGGATGTTTCGACGACATATGGAACATAGCTTTCGTTGAGTTCATGATCGAAATACTGTAATTTCTTTCCCGAAAATTTCTGATGACTTCCGAGGTCAAAATCGGTACGGGAGTGAATCCCTTCCAGTTCCTTAAACCCGAATGCAAAGGCAAATTCAATATCGGCGGCGGCATTGGCATAATGGGCCAGTTTATCATGATTATGAAAACGGTAATTCTGCTCTCCCATTCCCAGCGATAAATGCCAGTTCATTCGTTCATTTTTCCAGTATTCATACCACTTCATTTCTTCGCCGGGACGAACAAAGAACTGCATTTCCATCTGTTCGAATTCGCGCATCCTGAATATAAACTGACGGGCAACGATCTCATTCCGGAAGGCTTTACCGGTTTGAGCGATACCAAACGGGATCTTCATACGGCCACTTTTCTGAACATTGAGAAAATTCACAAATATCCCCTGCGCTGTTTCGGGTCGAAGATATACCTGATTGGATTCTTCACTCAGAGAACCGATCTGGGTGGCAAACATCAGGTTAAACTGGCGCACATCCGTCCAGTTTTTCGTGCCGCTGATCGGACAAACGATGGCTAATTCTTCGATCAATGCTTTCACATCATCAAAATCAGCTTTTTCAAGAGAGCTGTAAAAACGGGCCTTTATTTCTTCAATTTTCTGACTGTACTCCATGACCCGGGGATTGGTCGTACGATATTGCTGTTCATCAAAAGTATCACCGAAGCGTTTGGCTGCCTTTTCAATTTCCTTCTGAATTTTATCCTCTATTTTGGCAATGTGATCCTCAACCAGAACATCGGCACGATAACGTTTCTTTGAATCCTTATTGTCGATCATAGGATCATTGAAGGCATCAACGTGTCCGGAAGCCTTCCAGGTTGTCGGATGCATAAAAATAGCGGCATCAAGCCCAACAATATTTTCATGATACTGAACCATGGATTTCCACCAGTATTGACGGATATTATTCTTTAACTCAACACCATACTGTCCATAATCATAAACGGCACTCATACCGTCATAAATTTCGCTGGATGGAAATACAAAGCCGTATTCTTTGGCGTGGGAAATAATTTTCTTAAATAATTCTTCGTTGTTGGCCATATTCAAATTTTAGGGTGCAAAGGTAAACAATCGGTTCGAAAATTCAGTATTTTTGAGGATCGCAAAACCGCTCTTTAACCGGACTGTTCATGAAAAAGGACTTTATTTCACCTCAGGATCAGATTCTGTATCTTGAGCAGGAATTAAAAAAAACGCAGGAGGTCATTGCTGAAATTCGCAATCACAGTGAATTCCTTTCAAAGTGTGCTATAGCTCTGAGTGAAATTAATACTGTCGAAGGGCTTTATTCTTTTACCGGCAAGCATCTGTATGAATTGATGGGCAATGAAGGTATCGTTACCATTGTTGAATTCGAAAATCTGAAAGATCAATGGGAAATAATGCATATTGAAGGTATTCCCTCAATTCTTGAAACTATTGCCAAACTAATTGGGATGCAACCCAGGAAACTTAAAGGGACAGTACGACATCAGTTTTATGAAAACCTCTTACAAGGCAATTTAACCGATATGGGGACCAACCTCGAAATTCTTACCAATGGAAAAATCAGAGGAAAAACTTCTCAATTGGTTTCGAAAGTAATTGGACTTCGCTCGATTCACAGTATTAATATTCAAAAAGACACCAACCAGTTTGGTAATATCACCCTGGTTTCCACTTCAAAAACCAAAGCTGTTCAAAAAGAAGTAATAGAACAATTCGTCTTCCTTGTAAGCATCTTCCTTGAGAAACAACTTGCCTCGAAACGATTGAAACAGCAGGAAGAAAATTTCAGGGAAATAATAGAGAGTTCAAAAGATGTTCATTACAAACAGGATTTCAACTCCGGCCGGTTTTTATACATTGCTCCCTCTATAGAAAATATTCTTGGATATCCGGTTTCCGAAGTACTGGAGATGGATCTTGAACGCCAGAAATTGCTTTTCCATGAGGATGACTTTCAACGTATCCGGAATTTCCCGAACCAGCTTGTTGAGGCAAACAAAAATGGTATTTCCTTTATTGAACTTGAATTCCGGATGTATACCAAATCAAGAGAAATCGTCTGGATACATGGAACATACTCTCTTAAAACGGATGAAAAGGATAATCCTTGTTTCATCATTGGCTTGCTTCGGGATGTTACAGATAGTAAGGCCTTCGAAACAGAACTCCTGAAAGCCAAGGAAAAAGCCGAAGAAAGTGACCGGTTGAAATCGGCTTTTCTGGCCAACCTGAGTCATGAAATCCGTACACCCATGAACGGGATTATCGGATTTACCGAACTCCTTCAACGCCATGAATTCAGCCCGGAAGATAATGACCGCTTTTTATCAGTTATCAGTCAGAGTAGTGAACGAATGCTTAATATCATCAATGATCTGATTGATATTTCCATTATTGAATCCGGACAAATGAAAGTCGACATCACCCCTGTTCATATCAATCAGATTCTCGATTCAGCCTTTCACTTTTTTGATCAGAAAGCAACAAAAAAAGGACTGCAACTGCAAAAAACTAAGGGACTGAATGCAACTGAAGATGTGATTCTCACCGATGGAAACAAATTATATGCTGTCCTGTCGAATCTGATAAATAATGCCATTAAGTTCACAAAATCCGGAAAAATCCGCTTTGGTTACACTAAATCCGGAAATTACCTCCTCTTTAGTGTTGAAGACACCGGGATAGGCATGGATGATGAAACTCAGGCCTTTGTATTCGACCGGTTCCGGCAGGCAGAAATCAGTTCGAGCCGCACCTATGAAGGGGCTGGTCTGGGTTTAAGCATCGCGCGTTCCTATGTTGAGATGCTGGGTGGGAAAATCCGGGTCGAAAGTCAAAAAGGAAAAGGCTCGGTCTTCTATTTTACATTGCCTTTCAATAATATAACTGCCGGATCAACCATTTTAAAACCAGAACCTATGGAGTCAGATGCCTCTTTTCACGGAAAAATAAAAGTACTGATTGCAGAGGATAATGAGGAATCCGATTTGCTGCTATCCACTATTCTGGAGGATATCAGCGAAGAAATTTTACATACCGACAGTGGTCTTGCAGTTGTTGATATTTGCAGGGATCATCCGGATATCGACCTGATTCTGATGGATATTAAGTTACACGGACAAAGTGGTATAGATGCTACAAAGCAGATTCGCAGTTTTAATAAAAAAGTCGTAATCATTGCCCAGACGGCCTATGCACAACAAGGTGATTCTGAAAAAATCAGATTGGCAGGATGTAACGGCTATTTATCAAAACCCATCCTGAAGAAATCCCTCATGGACGAAATCAACAAACATTTCAATTAATCATCAGCACATCAGCACATTTACACATCAGCACATTTGCACATTTGCACATTTACACACTTTCCTTGTGCTTTGCCAGCGCTTCTTTAAATTCAGTCTGCAAGGCCTGAAAAGTCTCTTTTACTGAAATAATTTTCGTCGAAAGATAGGCATTGGCTCCTGCAAAAGCATAGCCATTAAAGAAGTTTCCTTTCATCGCATTCATGAGAGCCCCGACTATACAATAGGGTGTTTTGTCAATATCACAGGTACGGATACACTTGTACGGACATTTCAGCGGGCGTTTCTTTCCGGCATTGATTTGCTCGATAAAACTGCTGTGAATGGCTCTGCCCGGCATACCTACCGGACTGATTATGATTTCGATATCTTCTTTCCTTGAATTGATATACGATTGTTTAAATCCATCGGAAGCATCGCACTCATGGGTTGTAACAAAGCGGGTACCCATCTGAACACCGGCAGCACCCAATTCAAGAAACTTCAGGATATCAGCACCGGTATAGATTCCTCCGGCGGCAATAACCGGGATACTTACATTATAGAGGTCTTCGAAAATTTTGACTTCTGCCCGCACAGCCGGAATGAGTACTTCGAGTGCAAAGGCAGGATCTTCAATCTGTTCGACTTTAAAGCCAAGATGACCACCGGCTCTCGGACCTTCCACCACAATAGCATCGGGCAGATAATCGTATTGTTCTTTCCATTTTTTGCACAAAACCTGAGCCGCTCTGGCAGATGAAACAATCGGAACCAGTTTGGTATGCGAATCTTCACTCAGGTATTGTGGCATATTTAAAGGCAATCCGGCACCTGAAAAAATGATATCCACCTTTTCAGAAATAGCGGTTGTAACCAGATCGGCAAAGTTGGAAAGGGCAACCATAATATTCACACCCACAACACCGTCGGTCTTGGAACGGGCATCGCGAATCTGTTTCTGAAGTCCGCGGATATTGGCTCCCAGGTAATCTTCTTTATAGTCTTTTTCGAATAAGCCCAGACCAGCTGCGGCAATCACTCCTACACCTCCTTCATTCGCTATGGCTGAAGCCAGTCCGGATAAAGAGATGCCAACACCCATACCTCCCTGGATAATCGGGTAGCGTATGGTCAGGTTTCCTATGTTTAATTCATTCATTATCGTTTCCCTCCACTTAATTTCACTTTTACCGGTTTTCCATCAGCACTGAAATCTCTGAATACATCCAGAACAAGGTCCCGGTAATCTGCATCTACCTCAAAAATAGTGTCGTTCTTTCCAATTGTTACCCGTCCGATCTTGATTTTATGAACCCGTGTGGTTTCTTTCATCATGATTATCAGGCGCAATGGGTTCATTCCGTCAACTGAACCGAGGTTCATCCGGAATGTATCATATTCTATATCATCTGCATAACGGCGTTTGGGAGCCGGTTTCGTAAATTCCTCAATCCGTCCGCCTCGTCCTTCGGGTCTTCCGCGACGACTGTCGGTTTGTTCCCGGTCGCCTGAACGTCCGCGACGCTCATATGATGGCGCTTCATCCCGGTATTTCGATCTTTTACGGGGTCCTTCTTCGCGATCGTCGTACCGGCGTTCGGTTTCCTTTACATTCAGATCCGGTGCATCGCGGTAATACTCGACAAAGCGGTTGAATTCGGTACTGACAAAGCGTTTGATTACATCTTCCTTGGTCATCCAGGAAAGTTTTTTGTAGATCACAGGCAGAAAATCGTCAATGGCTTCCTCATCTACTTCTACTTTTTCCATGGTATTGATCATGTGAAACAATTGTTTTTCACAGACTTCACGGCCATTTGGAATGGATTTCCGCTCAAATTTCTTTTTAATCTTCCGTTCGATCATGGCAATCTTGTGGATATCGCGCGACAACACGATGGCTGCCGAGATTCCGCTCTTACCCGCCCGGCCTGTACGGCCACTGCGGTGGGTATAGGTATCCAGTTCGTCCGGCAGATTGTAATTGATCACATGCGTCAGGTCATCCACATCCAGTCCGCGGGCTGCCACATCGGTTGCAACCAGCATCTGAACAGCCTTTCCACGGAAACGCTGCATGGCATAATCGCGCTGCGACTGCGCCAGATCCCCGTGAAGGGCATCGGCACTGTAGCCGTCTTTCATCAGTTTCTGCGCCACATCTTTGGTTTCCTCCCGGGTACGGCAGAAAATGATGCCATAAATCTCAGGATACGAATCCACAATGCGCTTGAGGGCAAAATACCGGTCATGCGCCTTGGTTACATAATAAAAATGACGAATGTTCTCCCCGCCGGCATTCTTGACACCGATGGTAATATTAATTGCTTTTTTGAGATATTTTGAGGCAATCTGAGATACCTCACTCGACATCGTAGCCGAAAACAAAAGCGTACGACGCGGATCCGGCATTTCTTCCAGAATAGAATTCAGCTCATCCTGAAAGCCCATATTGAGCATTTCATCGGCTTCATCCAGAACAAGGGTATGAACCCCCGAAAAATCAACCCGCTTACGCCGGATCATATCATTCATACGACCGGGTGTAGCCACGATGATCTGGACACCTCTTTTCAGGTCACGTACCTGATTATCAATGCTTGCACCACCATAAATGGCGGCAATCCTCACCCCTTTCACATAACGGGCATAATCGGTCAGGTCGCCCGAAACCTGCATGCAGAGTTCACGGGTCGGACATAAAATCAATGCCTGAGGATGGGCGTCATTCTCATCCACATGGTGAATCAAAGGCAGGCCAAATGCAGCTGTCTTTCCTGTACCGGTCTGAGCCAGTGCAACGATGTCGCGGTCATCCGATAAAACAAGGGGGATTACTTCTGCCTGTACGGGCATAGGATTGATAAACCCCATTTCCTGTATGGCCCTCAATAGTTCAGGCCGTAAGCCCGAATCTTCAAATGTTGTCATGTATTCTTTTTAGCTCCCGTACCAGCGATCCTGGCATAAGTAACCGGGAAACCTACCTATTTCAAAACCTTTAGTCGGAATATTGCTGCAAAGATAGTCATTTTTATGAGAGAAATTACATGAATACCATGTATAAATCTATATTTTTGAGCGTAATTTGAACCATCCTAACCACTTATGCCTTTTTCTATGCTCCGGAATCTCTTGTTTATTGGCCTGTTTGCCTCCTTTTCTGCGGCATTTGGTCAAACCGATTATGCCGCATTTGTCAATCCGTTTACCGGCACAAAAAACATGGGACATACCTTCCCCGGGGCTACAGTTCCTTTTGGGATGGTACAACTTAGTCCCGATACACGCCAGGTACCCTATGCTACCCCGGATGGAAAATACAATAAAGAAACCTATGCCTATTGTGCCGGTTATCAATACAAGGATTCCACCATTTTCGGCTTTAGCCATACCCATTTCAGCGGAACAGGCCACAGCGACCTGGGTGATTTTCTGATCATGCCCACCATCGGCCCGCTGCGCCTTGAACCCGGAGATCCTGCTATCCCAAACAGCGGCTATTATTCCCGTTTCCGTCATGAAACCGAAAGCGCTTCGCCCGGCTATTACAAAGTTCAGCTCGACGACTATAATATTGAGGCCGAACTCACGGCAACACAGCATTGCGGACTTCACCGATACAGCTTCAGTACCGGTGGTCAGGCCAATATCATCCTGGATATGGTTTACAATATTTACAATTTCGAGGATAAAAATGTGTGGACTTACATCCGCGTGGAAAACGACACCCTCGTTACCGGATACCGGCAAACAACGGGCTGGGCACGAACCCGCACCCTCTATTTTGCCATGGTATTCTCGAAACCCATGAAGGAATACGGTCATACCAAATACGATAAAACGGTTTACAAAGGGTTCTGGCGTAAATTCGATGAAACAAAGAACTTCCCCGAAATGGCCGGCCGGAATATCCGGGCCTGGTTCGGGTTCAATACCCATCCGGGCGAACAGATGACCATCCGGTTTGCCCTCTCGGGAGTAAGTACGGATGGAGCGCTTCAGAATCTCCGCAAAGAAATCCCCCGGGTCAATTTCGATGAAACTGTCAAAGCTGCCCGAAAAGCATGGAATACGGAATTGTCTAAAATTCAGATCAATAGCCTTACAAAAGAAGACCAGATCACATTTTATACGGCCTTGTACCACAGTTTTCTGAGTCCGGTAAACTTTACGGATGTGGATAAGCAATATCGCGGACTCGACCAGAACGTGCATATGGCAGACGGATTTACGAATTATACAATTTTTTCATTGTGGGACACGTATCGTGCACTGCATCCGCTTTTCAACCTCATTCAACCCAAACGCAATTCCGATATGATCCGCTCGATGATGGCGCACCACGATCAGAGTGTGCATAAAATGTTACCCGTCTGGAGCCATTATGCCAACGAAAACTGGTGTATGACGGGCTATCATGCGGTGTCGGTTATAGCCGATGCCAGCGTGAAAGGAATCAAAGGTTTCGACCGGAAGAAAGCACTGGATGCCTGCATATCAACGGCCAATGTAAAGTACTTTGACGGATTGGGTGAGTACCTCATCCGCCATTATGTTCCTGAGGATAAAAGCAGCAATTCGGTGAGCAAAACCCTTGAATATGCCTATGACGACTGGTGCATTGCCCGGCTGGCGCAGGCAACAGGTGATGCGGTCAACACCACCCGCTTTGACCAGCGTTCCAAAAACTGGAACAATGTTTACGACCCTTCTTCCGGCTTCATGCGTCCACGACTGAGCGACAATACCTTTAAAAAAGAATTTGATGTATTGAGTACACATGGCCAGGGATTTATTGAAGGGAATGCCTGGAATTACAGCCTTTTCGTTCCCCATGATATTCCGGAAATGATCAACAGGATGGGAGGTGCAAAACGCTTTGTTCTGCATCTTGATTCGCTGTTTACCATGGAGATTTCGGATGAACATATTAAAGAAACTGAAGATATTACACGGGACGGAATTATCGGGAATTATGTGCATGGAAATGAACCCGGTCATCATATTCCCTATCTTTACAACTATGCCGGTTTTCCTGAAAAAACACAGGAAAAGGTCCGGTTAATTCTGCGCAGCATGTATGGTGCGGGTGCGGATGGATTATGCGGCAATGATGATGCCGGACAAATGTCGGCCTGGTATGTTTTCAGTGCATTGGGATTTTATCCCGTTTGTCCAGGCAGTCCGGAATATGCAATCGGGAGTCCGCTGGTAAAAGATGCAGTAATTCATTTCGAAAACGGCAAACAACTCCGCATTGAGTGCATCAATCAACAGGAGAAAAACATTCATATTGAAAAAATAGAATTCAACGGAAAACCCATTACAAATTTCAAATTGATGCATGAGGATATGATGGCGGGTGGGGTGTTGAGGTTTTATATGAAAAGGTAAAAGGTAAAAGGTAAAAGGTAAAAGGTAAAAGGGAAAAGGAAAAAGGGAAAAGGGAAATGTGACATGACTTTCAAGGTCTTCAGGACTGAAGTTACGTTACTGATGAACTTACGAGACCTGGAAAGTCTTTTGTTCGGCTGTTTAGTCAGACAGTAATTCGAGCATTCTCGCATTCTTGCCCTTTTGAATTCTTGAATTAAAAAGCTTTGTTAGGTTCTGAAATAAAATTCGAATGTTCCATGCTTTTTTTCAACACAATAGGTACAATAGATGCAATAGGAACACATAGGATTTAGTCGAATTGGTGTTTTACAGGGCTAATTTAGCGGACAATTCCTATGTTTCCTTAAAATCCTATTAACCTATGTGTTAATATAACCTCTTGATCTACTGCAACTTAAAAATACTATCTGTGAAAATCTGTGATGTCATCTGTGAGAATCTGTGGATAACCAAATAGCTCCCTTCAACATAAGATTATCCAAAGAGACTTTCCAGGTCTCGTAACAGCATCGGTTGCGTAAATTCAGTCAATTAGACCTTGAAACTAACAAACTCAAACCAGCACACCAGCACACCAGCAAATCAGCACACCAGCAAACTAAAAAAGAGGGACAAAGTTATCCTATTGGTAATCCCCTCCTCTGCTCCCTGGTGATTCCTCTGAATTTCATCGTACCCAGTCCCCTGTTGATCGGAAAAAAAACCACGCTCACCGATCTCTGACAATCAAACGCATCTTTTTCCTCCGATTCCAATATCTTTGCCCAAAATCCTATGGTATGAAAACAAAAATTTACCCTGTTTTACTTCTTGTTCTGATTCTTGGTTTTGCCTGCAAACCCGGAAAAAAATCTGCTTCCGGACCGGATGCAATGGCTTCTCACATCGATTCCACCATCAATCCTGCAGATGATTTCTTTCTGTATGCCAACGGAAAATGGTTTAAAAACAATCCCATTCCGGCCAGCGAACAAAGCAACGGTTTGTGGCAGCTCATTCAGGATACCATCAACGAGCAGATTCGGACCATCTGTGTATCGGCCGCATCGAAAAGCGATGAACCCAAAGGCAGTAATAAACAGAAAATCGGGGATTTGTATTTCAGCGGTATGGATAGTGTGAACCTGAATAAAACAGGAATCAGCGACCTGAAACCCGAGTTCGACCGCATTGATGCCATCACCGACAGCAAATCCCTGTTCACGGCAGTGGCCCGTCTGCATGCTGTTTGTGCCAGTCCGATGTTCGGATTTTATGTCGGACAGGATGACCGTCTCAGCAATAAGCATGCGGTTTTTATTGCCCAGGGCGGATTAAGTCTCCCCGACCGGAGTTACTATTTCGACACGGATGAACGCACGAAAATGATTCGTGAAAAATACAGGGAATATGTTGCCAACATGTTTAAAATCATGGGCTATGATGAACCGAAGGCCAAATCCACAGCCGAACGGATTATCAAACTCGAGACCGCCATTGCCAAAGTCTCCCGTCAGATGGAAGATCTCCGCGATCCCATCCGGAACTACAATAAAATGGCCTTTGCAGATCTCGAAAAACAAAGTCCGGCAATCGACTGGGCCTTGTTCATGCAACAAAACGGACTCCCCAAAGTAGATACCGTTATCGTAGGACAACCCGAGTTTATCAAAGCGCTGAATGGCTATGTAAAATCCGTTCCGCTGGCCGACTGGAAAGAGTATCTTAAATTTCAGACTATCAATTCCCTGGCATCATATCTGGATGACAAAACCTATATGGAACGCTTTAGTTTCTATGGAAAAACCCTGCATGGTATTGAAGAACCCAGACCCCGGTGGAAACGTGTGGTGGATCAGACCAACGGATACCTTGGTGAACTGATCGGCCAGGTGTATGTAGATGAATATTTACCCAAAGGCACCAAGGAAAAGCTGCTCGAAATCGGGAATGCCGTGAAGGAAGTCTATGCTGCCCGCATTAAAACACTCGACTGGATGAGCGAAGAAACCAAAGTGAAGGCGCAGAAAAAACTGAGCACGATGATCATGAAAGTTGGATACCCCGACAAATGGAAAGACCTTAGCGCCTTGAATGTTGATCGTAAATCCTATGTGCGCAATGCCATGAATGCCAACCAGTGGCAGTTCAACTACAATATTGCCAAATACGGAAAGCCGGTCGACCGCACGGAATGGGGCATGTATCCACAAACCTACAATGCGTATTACAGTCCTTCCAACAACGAAATCTGTGTACCGGGAAGCAATATTATTGTGCCGGGATATGAGCGTGTACTGGCCGATGATGCCATCCTGTATTCGATCATCGGAGGTTCTACCTTTGGCCATGAAATGACCCATGGGTTTGATGACCAGGGCTGCAAATACGATGAAAACGGCAACCTCAACAACTGGTGGACCGCCGAAGACAGCATCCGTTTTTACGCAAAAACCAAAATGATTATCGAACAATTCAATGAATATGTTGCTGTCGACAGCCTCCACATTAACGGAGAGCTTACCCAGGGTGAAAACATCGCCGACCTCGGTGGGATAACCTTTGGTCTGGAAGCCTTTAAAAATACAGCTCAGTTCAAAAACAAGGAAATGATTGCCGGTCAGACTCCGGAACAGCGTTTCTTTCTGGCTTATGCGCTGGCCTGGATGATCAATATGCGGCCCGAATCAATTGCCGCCATGGTTAAAACCGATGTGCATTCGCCGGCTAAATTCAGGGTCATCGGTCCTTTGTCGAATCTGACTGAGTTTTATACTGCTTTTGGCGTAAAAGAAGGCAATGCGATGTGGAGACCCGAAGAAAAACGGGTTAAAATCTGGTAATGTCTGTTCCTGCAATCTCATAACATTTGTTAAAAGGCAAATATCCGGGCAATTCAGTCAGTTATTGATTTAACCCTAAATCAATAATCCCATGAAAACCCTGAAAAGTGTGGCCATTTTTTTGATGATTGTATTCCTTGCCGCCTGCGGACCTTCTGCAGAGGAAAGAGGAGCCATGGAAAAATCAAAACAGGATTCGGTGATGGC
>CAYLTH010000034.1:20257-23969 GCA_964386485.1 uncultured Bacteroidales bacterium
TGCTCAGCAACCGGATGGCCATCAAACGATCGGCTAAAAATGAAGCCCGGCTTGAAAAAGCCATTGAGAACCGTGGCAAAAAGCTGACTGAAACCACGCGTGCAGAAGAGCTCCTCCTCGAAAAGCAGGAACAGGCCGACCAGGCGCTGATCAGCAATCTTGGACTCCGCGACCAGATTGACTTCAGCACCGTCACACTGCAGATTTATCAGTCCCAATCGCTGATGCGCGAATTAATTGCCAACGAAAAGAACATCACAGCCTGGGAACCCGGTTTCGGATCCCGTTTTCTCGATGCCCTGAAATGGGGCTGGAGTGCATTGCAGGAAATTGTTCTCTTCCTGACCCGCATCTGGGGACTGGTTCTGGCTGCCGGGATTGTTTTTCTGGTGTACAGGTGGCTGAAGAGGGAAAAGTAAAAAGGAAAAAGGAAAAAGGTAAAAGGAAAAAGTCTCCTCGCCCCTCACGCTGTCCCTCAAACTCACACTGGTACCCAAGGTCGGGTTAGATGGTCCTTCTCGCAAAACGAACCTTGTCAGCGTTTAAAGGAAAAAGGTAAAAGGAAAAAGGTAAAAGGAATTCCCGCATTCTCGCATTCTTGCCCGTTTGAATTCTTGAATTAAAAAGCCTTGTTCGGTTCTGAAAAAAGATTCGAATGTTTACGGCTTTTCTTTTCAACACATAGATTTCATAGGAATTTAAGGAAACATAGGAGTTGTTCTTAAAATGAAACCAAAAAAACAAAATTCCCCAAATTCATATTGTTATCTATTGAATTCTATGAATCTGTGTGTTAATATAAACTCTTGATTTACAATAACTTCAAAATAACATCTGCGAACATCTGTGTTATCATCTGCGCAAATCTGTGGACAAAAAAAATATCATTGAATATCAACCAATTAAAGAAAATATGAGCTTACCAAAACCTTCTTTGTATTACACAGAGATACACGAAGATAATAGAAGATTCACGAAGATAGTTTTCCCGGACGAATAACATTAACACCATAACACCTTAACACTTTAACACCTTAACACTTTAACACCTTAACACTTTAACACCCAAACACCATTTAAAATATTTCTGTATCTTTACCCGTGGAAAACTTCTAATTCTAAATTAACTCCATGGAAGCATTCAAGGGGAATATAACCAGTAAACTGCCGCAAACTGCGACTTCCATCTTTGCCGTGATGTCGAAACTGGCCAACGAACACAAAGCCATCAACCTGAGCCAGGGATTTCCGGATTTCGCCGTTTCTGAAGAACTTATTGGTCTGGTCGACAAATACATGCGCAAAGGCTGCAATCAATATGCACCCATGCAAGGTGTATTGGAATTGCGGGATGCCATCTCAAAAAAAGTTAAAGAAACCTATGGCGCCAAATACAACCCGGAAACCGAAATCAACATCACCGCCGGCGGTACTCAGGCCATTTCTTCGGTAATCGAAGCCTTTGTCCGCAATGAGGATGAAGTCATCATTTTTGAACCGGCCTATGATTCCTATGCTCCGGTTGTTAAACTCAACAACGGGATTGTCAAATATGCCGAACTCAAACAACCCGACTACCACATCGAGTGGAACGAGGTGAAACGCATGATTACGGCCAATACCCGCATGATCATCATCAATAGCCCGCACAATCCCAGCGGAAAAGTTTTTTCGCCTCAGGATATGCTTGAACTGGAGAAAATTACGGATAATACGGATATCATTATTCTGAGTGATGAGGTTTATGAACACCTGATCTTCGATAATATCCGCCACGAAAGCGTGTGTCATTATCCAAAACTGGCGCAACGTTCGTTTGTTGTGGGTTCGTTTGGTAAAACATTCCATGCCACCGGCTGGAAAATGGGTTATGTAATGGCTCCCGAAAATCTGATGGCCGAATTCCGGAAAACGCATCAGTTTATTGTTTTTACCTGCAACACTCCCATTCAATATGCAATGGCTGAATATATGAAAAATAAGGCGCATTATACAGATCTGGCTTCATTTTACCAGCAAAAACGCGACTTTTTCGCCAGCCGTTTAACGGGATCCCGCTTCGACATTATCCCGTCGTACGGAACCTACTTCCAGTGCCTCGGTTACAGCCGCATCAGCCAGGAAAAAGATACCGAATTTGCCATCCGGCTTACCAAAGAGTATGGCATTGCTTCTATCCCTGTTTCCGTATTTTATCAAAGGAACAACGATTACAATGTGCTTCGGTTCTGTTTTGCCAAACAGGAAAAAACGCTTGAAAAAGCAGCGGAGGTTTTATGCAGGATTTAAGGATTACCTATGTCCAGGCCAATCTGTTCTGGGAAGATATTCAGGCCAATCTGGATGCTTTTGAAGTCCGGCTAAAAGGTTTTGAAGGGAAACAGGATCTGGTTTGTCTGCCCGAAATGTTTACCACCGGCTTTGTGACCAACCCGGAGAAAGTGGCCGAACTTCCCGGCAGCCGTACCATGCTGTGGATGAATGAGATGGCCCGGAAACTCAATGCCGTAATCTGTGGAACAGCTATCATCCGCGAAGGGGGATATTACTATAACCGCCTGATCTGGATGCGCCCCGATGGCAGCTACGAAACCAGCGACAAACGGCATCTTTTTACCATGGGCGATGAACATCTGCGTTTCTCCGCCGGTAAAAAACGACTGGTCACTGAAATCAACGGCTGGAAAATCCGGCCTTTGATTTGCTATGATTTACGTTTCCCGGTCTGGTCGAAAAACACTTATAAAGCGGATCAGTATGAATACGATCTGCTGATCTATCTGGCCAACTGGCCGGATGCACGAAGACATGTATGGACAACACTACTAACCGCCAGAGCGCTTGAAAATTCGGCCTATTGCCTGGGTGTGAACCGTGTAGGAACAGATGGCAACGGACTTTCCTATGCCGGTGATTCCGGGATGGTTGATTTTAAAGGCTTATCGGTGAGTGAAACCACCGAACGACAGGAAGGGATTGTCTGTGTGACACTCTCCCATGCCGGACTTCTTGATTTCCGGCAGAAATTCAATGTCGGACCCGATTGGGATGAGTTCAGGATTACCCTCTGATTTTTATGACGGCACTTCCCAAATACCGGGAGATCTGGAAGATTTCGTATCCGATTATTCTGGGACTCGTGGCCCAGAATGTTATCAATGTTACGGATACTGCCTTCCTCGGGCGTTTGGGTGAAGTTGAACTCGGGGCTTCGGCTATTGCCGGCCTTTTCTACATTTCTCTTTTCATGCTGGGCTTTGGTTTTGGGACCGGCATTCAGATTCTCGTTGCAAGGCGCTTCGGAGAAAAGAAATACAGCGAAATTGGCACCTATTTCGACCATGGACTCTATGTTCTGATGGGACTGGCCCTGGTTTTGTTTTTACTCATCCGCTTTGGATCACCCTGGTTTCTGGAGCGGTTTATTGCGTCGGATGCCATCCGGACTGCCTGCAACGAATTTCTGTACTACCGCATCTGGGGACTGTTTTTTGCCTTTGGGAATGTACTTATCCGCTCCTTTTATATCGGCATTACCAAAACCCGCTTTATCACCATCAACGCGGTGATTATGGCGTTGGTGAATATTGTATTGGATTATGCCTTAATCTTCGGACACTGGGGTTTCCCGAAAATGGGTATCGCCGGAGCTGCCATTGCTTCCGTAATTGCCGAAGCTGTAGCCGCCATTTCATTTTTTATCATCGTAGCC
>CAYLTH010000034.1:24069-25611 GCA_964386485.1 uncultured Bacteroidales bacterium
GCCACCACCAACAGCCTTGTGAGTCAGGCCATTGGTGCCGGGAAGAAAGAACTGGTGATCCCTTTGATCCGGAAAATCAGCTATCTGAGCATAAGCGTTATGGTGGGTGTTATCCTGCTTTCGGTGAGTTTCCCGCATCAGATCATTTCGCTCTACACCAATAATCCGCAACTCATCACCGAAACGATACCTGCCCTCTATGTAATCATGGGAGCCATGCTCCTGTTTTCGATGGCCCAGATTATGTTCAGCGGAGTAAGCGGAACGGCGAATACCAATATTTCGATGAGCATAGAAATCATTACGCTCACTATTTACCTGATCGCCACCTGGTTGCTGGCCGTCATCTGGAAACAACCCGTTCACTGGGTCTGGATGGTCGAAGGCCTCTATTTCGCCCTGCTCGGAATCTTTTCCTATATTTACCTCCGCTTTGGCAACTGGCACAATCGAGTAATATAATTCCCAAATCATCAAATCAACAAATCAGCAAATCAACACATCAGCACATCAGCACATTACCACATCAGCACATCAGCACATTACCATGATTTCAGCCATTATCATATCCCATAACGAAGAAAAAAATATTGGTCGCTGCATCGATTCCCTGCACGGTCTTGTTGCCGAAATCATCGTTGTGGATTCCGGTTCAACCGACCGGACCGCCGAAATATGCCGTGAGAAAGGAGTTCGGTTTGAAACCCATGCCTGGGAAGGCTATGCCGCGCAGAAAAACTATGCCAACAGTCTGGCCGCTCATCCCCTCCTGCTTTCGCTCGATGCCGATGAAGCGATCTCCCCTGAACTGGCCGATTCCATCCGGAACCTGCAGGAACAGCCCGGAATATCTGCCTGGGAGATGAACCGTCTGACCAATTACTGCGGTAAATGGGTAAGGCATTGCGGCTGGTATCCCGATCGCAAGTTGCGTCTGTTTTACAAAGGACAAGGCCACTGGGACGGAGCCAAAATGCACGAACGCATCGTGATGAATACCGGAAAAACCGCACTGCTCAAAGGTGATCTGCTGCATTACTCTTACTATACGATATCGGACCACATCCGGCAAATCGAGTTGTTCTCCGGGCTCATGGCCGAAATGCATTTTGAACAGGGAAAAAGAGCCTCTCTCCTAAAAATTATCTCCAGCATTCCTGTGCGTTTTATCCGGGATTATCTTTTTAAACTCGGATTCCTCGACGGCTATTACGGCTTTGTCATCTGCAGCCTCTCTGCCTGGGCTTCTTTTGTGAAGTATTTGAAGTTGAGGGAATTGCAGATTGGTAGCACCCGGTAATAATCTGGTCTATTCCTTTTTTCCAATAGACTTTTTAATCTCTGCAATCCGCCTTTCAACCGCATTGTAATACGAATACTCGGTAGCACCGGATGGGGTTGCAGGTAGTTTTTTGGGTGCCGGCCGGGTCTGCATAAATTCTGTGTAAAATTTCAGCGCCATTTCCTTGTCGTCCATATAGATATCATATTGATTTCCAATATTAAACAACAACAAAGTGTCGCCGGTTTGCAGATCATAGG
>CAYLTH010000034.1:25711-28509 GCA_964386485.1 uncultured Bacteroidales bacterium
CTGATTACAGGCTCTTCCGAGGTAATAACACAACTGCGAATCCGTCGAATCCTGCATGTAGGCTTTTTCAAGAAAAATCCGGGCTGTATCCGGAGATTCGAGTTTTAAACAAGCGATTCCGAAATATTTGTACACAAAACCACTCGTATCCTGTTGGTTCATGCATTTCTGAAACCGCATACGGGCGGAAGGATAATCTTTGTTTAAAATAACCATATACGCATTGAGCCGGTTCACTTTCCGGTTGAGCGAATCCAATGCCATATAGCGGTCCGTAAGCGCAATTCCCTCCGGATACAGATCCTTCTTAATATACAGATTGCATAAGCGGATCAGCGTGACATAATCGGTCAGGCTGGCTTCCACCGTTTTCTCATAATAGACTATCGCCGAATCTGTAAGCTCCATCCGATCGTAACAGCGGGCAATATTTTTGATAAAAACCGGGTTCCCCGGATCAGCTTCCAGCAATTGAAAATAATAAGACTTCGCAGTTTCAAATTCTTCCGACAAAAACCAGATGGAAGCGATTTCAGCTAATACAGCCGGTTCATTTTCAAGGCGATACGCCCGATTAAGCCAGGTCAGGGCGTTCCGGAGGTCGCCCATTTGCTTGTAAATTCCGGCCAGTTCGAGCATAGCCTGCAGCTGCGTGCTGTCGTGGCTTAAAACCTTATTAAAAACCTGTGCGGCTGCGGTATAGTTAAACACCCCTTTCAATGCCAGTCCTTTCATAATCAGCAAAGTGGTATCCCCGCTGCCTGTTTCCAGCGAATCAATACGGGCTAATGCCTGAACATAACGCCCTTCCTGCAACAGCTTCCTCAGATGGTCGTGATTGACAGGATTCTGAGCTGAAATTGAGTTCAACTTAAGAAAACAGATTATGCTGATAATGAGGTATTTCATGACATTTCAAGCAATTACAGCCAGCCAAAACCCTGCAAAAAAGAGGTGTTTTGGCTGGCTATAATGTCATTTATTCCACAAACTGTTTGGCGTAGTATTTGGCGGTGAGTTTTTCGCCGGTCGCTTTTTCGATCATATCATTCCAGTAAAAACGGGCGCCCGGAGCAAAGAAACGATCGCGCAGATATTTCCCGACTTCAGGTTTATTGACGAAATCGGTATTTTTCAGATCCTGGGATTGTAAAACAGTGTTCGTGATATAGTAATACAACTGTGACGCCAGAATTTCACCCATCAGGTAGTTGTGATAATAACAGGGGTAGGCAGCGATGTGAATTTTGCTGGCCCAATCCGGGGCATTCCGGCCTTCGGGGCGTTTCATCATCTGATATTTCTCCACCAGATCCCACCAGAGTTTATTCAGATCCTGATCCGGATTTTCGTACATGCCTTTTTCGAAGCGGTACATCACCTGAGCCCAGCGGCTGAAAGTCAGCATCTCGAGTCGCAGCGTTTTGTGGCTGTCATCCGCGATTTTCTGCTTTTCCTCTTCTGTAATCCCCGTCATATCCTTAATCCACATCGGGTTGCTTGCAAAACGACCGAAAATCTGGGCAATGGCTTCCGTTGTAAAGGTATGTGCCGGACTGCGCAGCGAATACGGCAGGTTCATGTCGAGGTATTTATCGTAAATGGCATGTCCGTATTCATGCAGCATGGTATTCATCCAGTACGTGTTGTTTTTGACACTGCACATCACCCGAACATCTCCTTCGCGGTCGATATCGGTACAAAATGCATGCTGATATTTGCCTTCGCGGCCATAGAGATCAGAACGACCGATCAGATCATCAATATCAAATCCCATTCCGGTATAATAATCGCGGGTCAGTTTCACCACATCCTTGTCCTTGTAATAGATATCCAGGTTTACAGGATAAATTTCGGGAGCTTCCTGGAAGAAACGGTTCTGATAATGCCAGGGCATCAGCTCTGAAACCGGGATTTTGTATCGAGCGGCGTAATAGGTATCGATTTCACCTTTGAGGCTGGCAAAAGAAGCCCGGGTGAGTTCATCCAGATCATCGAAAAGTTTATTGATATCAGCAGGATCCTGTTCGCTGAGTTTCAGGCTCATTTCGTGGTAGTTCGAAAAACCGAGTTCTTTGGCAATTTCGTTGCGCATTTTAGCCAGCTTACGGACATCTTCGGCCACCATTTCCCCGATTTTCTTTGAAGCCGTCCAGGTTTCTTTCAGGTCTTCGGTATTCACGGATGTTTTCAGAATATCATCTACTTCATTGTCGCTGAGTTTTTTACCCTTCACTTCTGACCGGAAGGTATTGAATTTCTTTTCAACTTCGGTCTGCAATTTGATCACTTCGGTGAGTTTGGCTGAATCCACCTGATTGCCAAGATAGGCCAGATAGATCACCTCGAGCTGACGGGCGAGCAGGCTGTCTTTTACGGCTTTGCTTTCTTTGATTTTCTTCAGTTTGGCAAAATCCGCCTTATTGGTATAGAGCGTTGCCAGCTTATTGCTCAGCTCTTCATATTTCTGATAATCAGCATCTTTCCCAGATCCCATTGCAGCCCAGCTGGCGAGGGCCGCTTCTTTGGACAGGGGTTTGACTTTGGCTTCATAGGCGCTGATAAATTCTTTCAGTTCTTTTTCCATTTTTTCAGTTTTGTTCTGACAGGCCGTCAGCCCCAGTAAATATACCAGCAGACTCAAGGCGGCCATTGTTTTCAATACAAGGCTTTTGTGTTTCATATTGTTTTGGATTTGGAAGTTTTTTTACAGGAATTCCTGTTAACCCACCAAAATTAGTGAATCAACCCCAATAATCACCTATGAATCGATTAAACGGGAGGTATTGTCGACGAAG
>CAYLTH010000035.1:0-23904 GCA_964386485.1 uncultured Bacteroidales bacterium
TGAAGATGCTGCTTGCTGATTTTATAGTTACAATATAAGTGCCGGTCGGGAAGGCAGTTATGTCGATTTTATTGTCATTTGCGCTCATCAGGCATGGATCCATAACGATTTTCCCATCAATCGAAGCAATGCTGATTTCAACAGTCTTATTACCTTCTGGTAATCCGTTAAGGAGAATAAAACCACTGGCCGGATTCGGATAGATTTTGAACTGACTTCCCTGCTTTTTATGATCGATGATTCCAACACCGGAAGCCTTTTCAATAATAAAATAGAGTGTATTATTCATATCAATATCATTCCACTGACCTGCAACCCCATGTGGCCAGGAACCCATTGCAACTCCCAGTGCGTCCTGATCATGGATGTAAAAAAAGTTATCGGGTTCGCTACCATTAACATTTCCCCAGTTTACATAGGCACCATTCACCGCAGAACCACCGCCAGTGCCGGCAGTACCCTGACCAATGTAAAAAGGTGACATTAATTCGCTGCCTTCCCAATACCAGGTTCCTTCCGTTATCCTGTCAGTTCCTCCTGTCCAGACATAGGAAGCACCACCTCCATCAATTACAGGATGGTAGTTGGCCGGGATATTTGCAGCACTGCTCATCATAAGCTGGCCCATGATATAGTTTTTTTCAGCATCATCGTTGATATAAACCAGATACCCTCCGCGTTCATCAGCACAGGCCTTAGCATCAAGCCAGTTTTTTAATTCTTTGACCACCTCATACGTATGTCCGTTGTAGGTAAATGCGTAAATATTAGCTGTCTGGGCACATTGTGCAAACAGATTTGTAAACGGGAAAGTGACTATTGCTAAAAGCAAAATGTAATTTCTTTTCATTATAGTATAATTTATGTTGCCCTGAAATTCACATCATTCAATTCTGATCATTTTTCTTCTTATGACAGTATTGCCAGCTGATAATTGATAATAGTATGTTGCATTTTCAAGCCCGGCAACAGATGGTACATAATTCACGTGATAATCCCCGGGAGTTTGATTTTTATTCACCAAATTTATGACTTTCCTGCCAAAAATGTCGAAGATGGTCAATTCGACAAAACAAGGTTCCGGGATAAAATATTCAATAGTGGTATGCCCTTTAAACGGATTAGGAATATTCTGTGTGAGATTCGCTGTCTGCTCTTTAGAATTTAAGGTGTTCATGCCTACCGGTATACCACCATTTACTGTTTTTAAGATTACTCCATGATTGCCGGCAATCCAGCCGGTATCCGTATCAATGAAATATGCTGACCACAAGGCATTATTGGAGTAGGAGTAAGGTGTCCAGGTACTTCCTCCATTTGTTGTAGTAAGCAGCGTACCATCCATTTGTCCTGCAAAACCAACCATGGAGGAAGTAAATCTGATTGTCCCGATAATGGTTGTACTGCCGCTGGTGAGTGGTGTCCATGTATCTCCTCCATCAGTTGTTTTCAGGATAACTCCGTAATCACCGGCAGCATAGCCAATTTGACTATCCAGAAAATGAACGGTAAAAAGATCACTGAAGATGCCGCTGTTTTTTGTAACCCATGTACTTCCGCCATCTGTTGTTTTCAGTATTAGCCCTCCTTCACCTACTATCCATCCGGTTGATGGTGATACGAATTGAATCTGGTACAAAATGTTTGTCCATGTTGTTGGAATCAATGCCCAGTTATTCCCGCCATCTGTTGATTGCAATAGTCTGGATGAACTGGTTCCTCCTACAATCCAGCCAGTATCATTGGAAGAAAAGGTAACGCAATTCAAAGTGCCGAAAATACCACTGGGCTGTAGGGACCAGTTAGTGCCTCCATCATTGGTATGAAGTATTTTTCCCTGGTACCCGACAGTCCATCCCGAATTGTTATTTTTAAAATAAACCCAATACAAACTGTACAATAATCCGCTGGTTTGTGCTGTCCAACTGAAACCACCATCATTCGTGTGGTATATACTGCCATCGATTCCTGTTGCCCACCCATTTGAGGAGGTTGAGAAATGGATAGAATAAAAATCATTCGTTGTCCCGGAATTTTGTTGTTGCCATACGTTTTGGGCGTTCGCTGAAAAGGCTAAGAACGTAATCGTTAAAAAAAACGTTAAAACATACTTCATTTCAGAAAGTGTAATAGTTTGTAAATGGCAAAAGTAGTATCTATTTGAAAAAGATTGCTCAAATTAAAAACTCTTTCATTACTAAACGTTGTCCGGCATCCTCGTCATGGGTTGGCAAATAGATAGTTTTACGAATAGTGGCGTAATCCAGTAAATTTTTATAGGTCAGCGAAGACTTTTTATAATCAGTATTTGCCCCTGCCAGTTCACCTTTTAAAACCTGATCCTGATGGTATGAAACATCACCTGCAAAAATCAGATCAAAGTCATCTGTTTTAAAAACAACAGAACTATGTCCGGGTGTATGTCCAGGGGTTGGAATATAAAGCAGATCTTCAGCATGGGTTATTGGATATGCCTGATTAAACACCTCTATTCTGTTTTGTGTATAGTTGACCTTTTTGGGATTAAACCAATATGGAAATGTGCTTGGCATACTGTTATTGGGGTGATTGTATTCATAGTCACCAACAATTATTTCCTGTTTGGGAAAAAATTTTAGTCCGTCTGTGTGGTCAAGATGTAAATGGGTAAGAACAACTAGTTTTACATCCTCTACTTTAAGGTTTATTTTTTTAAATTGATAATTCAATTCATCTGTCGGCTCAATGTTGACTTTGCAGGCATGTTTCATCTGATATCTCATAAACGCACTTTCCTTTGCCAGGAATTTATCAATGTTTTTACTCTCAGCATTTTCACCGGTATCAATCAGAATCAATCCTTCAGGATGTTCAATAACCCAAACCCAAATTGGCAAATAATCTGTGTATTGACTGCCCAGTAAAATATTTAGCTTAGAAATACCACCTGGACCATTTTTTGTTTTAAAATTCTTTTTTACAGCGACTGACCCGGTACATAGGCCGTGAACTTTCACATCTTTTCCATTAAGCTTCACGCTTGTCGTTACGTTATGATATTTGCCAGCGGTTACAATTTGTGTATGTCCCATTATTTTTGGTTTTTAAAATTAAAAATGATGTGACAAAAGTATAACGTAACTAATAGTCAATACGTTAACAAAAGATAAGAAATGAGGTCCACTACTTTTTCGATATCCGGTTTCTAATCCGGCTTAATGAAACTGGTGTAATTCCTAAAAATGAGGCAATTTGATGCTGCGGGACTCTGTTTAACAGGTCTGGTCTTTCTTTTTGAAGACTTATATATCGCTCCTCGGGGCTATTTAAAAGGTAAGAAGTAAATAAATCATGAAGGATTACAAAACGATCTTCAATTGATTTACGGACAAATTCATTCATTTTTGGAAACACCACATATAGTTCCTGCAATATATCGTATGAGAGAGTAAGCACCTGGCAGTCTTCCAGTGTTTCAATGGAATACCTGCTGGGCCTTCTGGAAATAAAGCTATCGTAAGTCCCGGCAAACATATTTTCAGTAAAAAAGTAGGTAGACAGTTCCTGTCCATCTTTTTCACAAAAAAGGCGAATACATCCTTCACTTATAAAATATACTTCATTTGCAATATCCCCGGCATGTAAAAGAGTGGTTTTTCTTATAACGTTTTTGGTTTCAAAATACCCCAATACGATTGCCAACTCACTTTCGCTAAAGCCAGTGAGTTGTTTAAATGAATTCAAGGCATTATCATTTGTCATAGTTATTTCAACGGATCGTTCGGTTATCATGTAGATTTAGAATAAAAGACAAATATACAATTAGCGGACAACAAAATTTTAGCAATACTGAATTTTTTCTCAGGTAGCGTGGACCCGTTAATAAATTTCTGGAAGCATCTGATTATTCGTTTCCTTAATACGAAGAATCGCTGGGATCCGTCATGCAGGTAGCAAAGAATAACTGATTTCCATTTACCATCCAGTATAATCATGGTGGCAGAAACCGGACAGTAACAATTTCTATCCAAATTTTCCCTTTGCTTTTTGGTTCCTTTTAATACCTTTGTTATAGCACATTTTTGATTACAAAGAAGTGTCGATAAACGTATGAAAACCCGGATCCGGAATAACCCGGCTCAATCGAAAGGTACTAAATCGCAATTAAATGATTACCAAAGCAATACGGGTAATTCTGTTCATATTTCTGGCCGTTGTTTTATATCCTGAAACAGCAGCTTCATCCTCCTATTATGGAATCCCGGGAATCCGGAATTTTTCGCGTTCTCAGTATGCCGGGGCCAATCAAAACTGGTCGTTTACCGAAACAGATAATGGCCTGTTGTATTTCGCAAATAATGATGGTTTGACCGAATACAATGGCGCCAACTGGAAAATATACCGCGATGTGAAAGCTGTTCACCGCGTTGTTTGTGCTGACGGGAAACGGATTTATATTGGTGCTTTCAATGACTTCGGATATTATGAAGAAAACGAGCGCGGCATCCTGCACTTTCATTCTCTTTCGCATTTACTTCCGGAAAAGGTCAAGGATTTTGATGAAATCTGGCGAATCCACAAAACAAGCTTTGGAATTGTATTTCAATCGTTTAAAGCAATATTCATATACCATAACGATAAAATTCAACTCGTCAGTCCTCCCTCAAATTTTCACTTTTCATATTACGTAAATGATATTTTGTGGGTATATGACGAAGAAAACGGGCTCCTGCAATATGCGAATGGTAAGGTGAGGCTGGTGCCCGGTGGTGACTTTTTCGCGGGCATGCAGATCTGGTCGGTTTTGCCCCTGAATAACCGGGAAATCATCATCGGTACTGCCAAAAACGGATTATATCGTTTCGATGGCCGTAAAATCACTCCATGGGATTCAAAAATAAATGAACAGCTAAAAAAGTACCAACTTTATTCTGCGAAGAGACTCCGGAACAATTATTTTGCGTTCGGTACTATTCAAAATGGCCTGATTGTCACCGATATAGCCGGCAATCTGGTTCTTGAAATCAACAAGGAGCGGGGTTTGCAGAACAATACTGTGCTGGATATTGGTCAGGATGAGCGGGGAAATGTCTGGCTATGCCTCGACAATGGTATTTCGATGATTGAATTTGATTCACCGGTTTCCTATTTTCAGAATTACTTTGATATCGGGACCTTGTACAGTTCGGCGAAGTTCGGGGAATATCTTTATCTGGGAACCAATCAGGGTTTGTTCTATATTAAATTGAAGGAGTATATGGATCCTTCCAAGACCAAATCCAGTTTCAGATTGATCCCGGGAACGGAGGGACAAGTCTGGAATCTTACTGTAATTGACAATTCGGTTTTCTGTGGTCATAAAAACGGAGTCTTTCTGGTTGAGGGAGAAAATGCCACACGCATTTCGTCTATTCAGGGAGCCTGGAATTTCCTGAAAATCAACAATACTGAATTAATTCTTGTTGGCACCTATGCCGGGCTTTCGGTTCTCGAAAACCGGGGCGGGAGTTGGCAATTGCGCAATACCATTCAGGGATTTAATGAATCCTCGCGCTTTGTACAAACCGACCAAACCGGAAATATCTGGGTGAGTCATACTTACAAGGGTGTTTACCGGCTTACACCTGACAGAGCGTGGAGAACCGTATTGGAAAAACAATTTTACAATTCAAAGAATGGCCTGCCCTCTGACCAGGCAAATTCATTGTTTAAAATTCAATCCGAACTCTTTCTGGCCACCACAAAAGGGATCTATGCCTTCAATTCCAAAACCGGAAAAATTGAAAAGGCATCCCGATTCTCCTCCTGGTTCGATAAAGAAATTTCTGTTGATTACCTCATCCAGGATTCTCAGCAGAATATCTGGTACTGTGCGGATAAACAGATCGGGGTTTTGCGGATTCAGGAAGATGGGTCCTATAAAAAGATCACTGTTCCTTTCCAAAAGCTTAACAATCAAATAGTTCCATCGTTTGAACACATCCGTGAACTGGATCAGGACAATGTTTTGATTGGGATTGAAGGCGGATTTGCAAACTATCTTTCAAAATACAACAAGGATTATGCGAAACCCTGTACCGTGTTTATCAGCGAGTTACGATCATCTGATACTTCGGAAGGAATTTACAGGTATGATGGAAAACGAGCTGCTCAACTTTTGATACCGCGATTCCGGCATAAAAACAATACGGTATCCATTTCATTTGCGGCAAACAATTTTGAGTCGGATGAAATGAAGTTTCAGTATAAGCTGAAAGGATTTGATGAATCCTGGTCAGAATGGACACGCGAGACCATTAAAGAATACACCAATCTGCCAGACGGGAACTATACCTTTATCGTCCGGGCTCAGAACAACAACCTGACGACCCCGTCAGAGTTGTCATTCAAATTTGAGATTCTGGCACCCTGGTATCGCTCTGTTTATGCACTTGCGTTCTACTTCCTGCTGCTGATTCTGCTTATTTATCTTGGGAAACGCTATTTTGATACCAGCATGAAGAAATCGCGCCATGCAGAATACCTGAAACAAAACGAACGGTATCAGCTTCGCGAGCAGAAACTGAAGGAGGAGACCCTGATGGCTGAAAAGGAAATGGAACGGTTACGCAACGAGGCCTTAAACCTTGAAATGATACACAAGGAAAAGGAGCTTGCAAATTCTACCATGCTGTTGATCCGGAAGAATGAAATTCTGAGCAAATTGCAAACTGATTTGCAGGACATCAACTCCTCACCGGGAAATGACGGGGCCAAAGCCAAAATTACCAGCCTGATCAAGCAAATTTCGAAGGAAATTGACAGTGAGAATCAATGGAAAGTTTTTAATCTCCATCTGGAACAGGTGTATGCAGTGTTGTTTAAAAAGTTAAAAGAAAGTTACCCGGATCTGACACCTCACGAACTCAGCCTGTGTGCTTATCTTCGGATGAATATGTCGACAAAGGAAATTGCAACCCTGATGAACATCAGTGCCCGGGGCGTTGAAATCGGCCGGTATCGTTTGCGGAAAAAACTCCGACTGGACAGGGAGGCTAACCTGACCGAATTCATGATGAACCTTTAGGTCGGAACACTTAATACAAAATTTCGAACACAAAAACAGCACATTCATTTGAATATCAATATTATACATCATTTGTGATGTAGTAATGATGTAGTGTTAAACATGCCCTTGCTGTATTTTTGATGCACCCAAATATTTTTATTCGCCTGATTGGTCGGTTATATTTGCCGTGAGAAATAAATCAAAATAATCTTTAAAAATCAAAAATTATGAAACGAAAATTACTGGTTGTATTACTAAGTGTCATGGTTTCAGCGTTCAGTTTTGGACAGGCATTGAATTTGCCGGTTGACTTTGAGAACGCGACTCCGAACTATTACGGTTTAACCGATTTTGGCGGCAATGCTTCTGAGTTGGTTGTAGATCCCACTAATCCGGCCAATCATGTTGTAAAGACCATTAAAACAGTGGCTGCAGAACTTTGGGCCGGAACAACTGTTGGCGGAACTGTTGGTTTTGCCACTGCAATTCCATTCATGGCAGGTTCCACGAGTATGCGCGTCCGGGTATGGTCACCCACAGCGGGCACTCCAGTCCGACTTAAAGTAGAGGCTGCAAACGATCCGACCATTAGCGTTGAAACCGAAGCCCTCACCACTGTGGCTTCCACCTGGGAAACACTCGTTTTCAACTTCAGCAATCAGGCTCCGGGAACGGCAGCCATCAACCTTGCTAATTCCTATAATAAAGCCTCGATCTTTTTCAATTTCGGAACTACAGGAGCAATAGCCGGAGAGCAGACTTACTACTTTGATGACATGGAATTTTTAGGCGGTCCGCCCCCTACGAATATGAATTTGCCTGTTAACTTCGAGAATCCGGCACCAAATTTTTACGCGCTGACCGATTTTGGCGGCAATGCTTCTGAATTGGTTGTTGACCCAACGAATCCAGCCAATCATGTTGTAAAGACAATTAAAACTCTGGCTGCAGAACTCTGGGCCGGAACAACAGTAGGCGGAACCGTTGGTTTTGCAACTCCAGTTCCTTTTGTTGCAGGTTCAACAAAAATGAGTGTCCGGGTTTGGTCACCTACTGCAGGAACTCCTATCCGTCTTAAAGTGGAAAATGCCGGCAACGGTACCATCAGCGTGGAAACAGAAGCGCTTACCACAGTGGCTTCCACCTGGGAAACACTTGAATTCGACTTTAGCAATCAGGCTTCCGGAACGGCTGCGCTTAATCTTGCCAATGTTTATAACAAAGCATCGATTTTCTTCAATTTCGGAACTACCGGAGCACAGGCAGGAGAGCAGACTTACTACTGGGATGATATGGAATTTGTAGCAGGTCCTCCTCCATCCGGAATGAATTTACCTGTTAACTTCGAAAATGCCACCCCGAATTATTATGCATTAACCGATTTTGGCGGCAATGCTTCTGAACTGGTTGTTGATCCTACGAATGCAACGAATCATGTTGTAAAAACAATTAAAACACTGGCTGCTGAACTTTGGGCAGGAACAACAGTAGGCGGAACCGTTGGTTTTGCTACTCCGATTCCTTTTGTACCCGGTTCATCAAAAATGAGTGTACGGGTATGGTCACCAACAGCAGGTACTCCGATTCGTCTAAAGGTGGAAGATGCCAGCAACGGCACCATCAGTGTTGAAACCGAGGCGCTTACAACAGTTGCGTCTGCATGGGAAACACTCGAATTCGACTTCGCCAATCAGGCTTCCGGAACGGCTGCCATTAACTATGCCAATACGTACAACAAAGCATCGATCTTCTTCAATTTCGGCACAACCGGAGCACAAGCCGGAGAACAGACCTATTATTGGGATGATATGGAATTTGTAGCAGGTCCTCCTCCATCCGGAATGAATTTACCGGTTAACTTCGAAAATGCAACCCCAAATTATTATGCTTTAACTGATTTCGGTGGAAACGCTTCCGAATTGGTTGTCGATCCCACCAATGCTGGTAATCATGTTGTTAAGACAATCAAAACCGCTGCCGCTGAATTATGGGCAGGAACTACCGTTGGAGGAACCGTTGGTTTTGCAACAACAATTCCATTCACAGCAGGATCCACCAAAATGAGTGTCCGGGTTTGGTCACCAACCGCCGGAACACCAATCCGACTTAAAGTAGAACAAGCAAATGATCCAACTAAAAGCGTTGAAACCGAGGCCAACACCACCGTTGCTGCAGGTTGGCAGATTCTGGTTTTTGACTTCAGCAATCAAGCCCCGGGTACAGCTGCTCTGAATCTAACGTATACCTATAATAAAGCATCCATCTTCTTCAATTTCGGTACTACCGGAGCACAGGCAGGTGAGCAGACCTACTACTGGGATGATATGTATTTTGGCATTTTCACCGATGTGAATTCGATCAATCTTACAAACAATGCTATTTCTGTATATCCAAATCCGGCAGAAGACATGCTGTATATTACATCAAACAACACCACAACTGATGTTGCTATTATTGATGTAGTTGGCAACCTGGTAAAAGAATACAAAAATGCAGGCCAGTCAATAAATGTAAGTGACCTTACAACAGGTGTTTACATTGTTCGGGTAAGCAATTTCAACGGAGAAATTGTTTCAACCCGCTTTATTAAAAAGTAATTATTGGGTGAATATCCGCTAAATTTACAACCTGTTCATCCCTTCTGCTGTATTTTTGAAGGGATGAACAGGTTTTCAAAATTAAATTTAACATTTTACTCCCCACATCCGGATGAATCAGAAATCAATTTATTTAGGAAACAGCCCGATCCATTTCCGAAACGGAAAAGTGGAAGGCCGGTTTGTAGACCTTGACAACGAACAATTCTACAAAATCAGCAATTTCAATACGATGGCTGATTTTTTTATGACCATTGTCAGCGATTCGGATCATTGGATGTTCATTTCGGGCAATGGCTCGCTTTCGGCCGGAAGAAAAGACCGCAACAATGCCTTGTTTCCATATTATACCGTTGATAAAATTCACGATTACAGCGATATAACGGGTAGTAAAACTGTAATGCTCGTTCGTCGTGATGACAAGACTTCCCTGTGGGAACCCTTCACGAAGGAGTCAGAAAAAATATACGCCATTGAGCGGAATATTTACAAAAGTATTTATTGCAATAAAATAATCTTCGAAGAGATCAACCTTGATTTGGGCGTCGCTTTCCATTATGGCTGGTACAACAGCGAAGAATTTGGTTTTATAAAAAAATCCTTCATTCGGAATACGAATGCGGCAAGCGTTAAAATCGATATCCTCGACGGGATCCGGAATATCCTTCCGGCCGGTGTTGAATATGATTTTCAAAATGGATTCAGTTGTTTGCTCGATGCCTATAAAAAATGCGAACTGATCCCCGACACTAAACTGGGTTTGTATACACTGAGTTCTATTCCTGTCGATAAGGCAGAACCCAGCGAATCGCTGAGAGCATCCACAGTGTGGCTGTGTAATTTGAACACCGATTCAAAAATTCTCCTTTCGGATCATCAACTTGAGAACTTTAGAAAGGGACTACCTGTAGAACAAGAAATTGACATCCGCGCCGCAAGAGGGGCATACTTTGTGAACACCTCGTTTGAACTGGCCGGAGGAGAAGAAAAATCATGGATGATTGTTGCAGAAATAAATCAGGACAGCACTTCCGTTGAAAATCTCAATCAAAGAATAAAGCACACCGGGGATATTGGAATGCTTGTCTGCCAGGATATCCACACCGGAACCACTAAACTCAAACACATCGTTGCAAAAGCCGACGGATTGCAGATCGGGAAAGACGAACTGTGTTATGCCCGACATTTTTCAAACACCCTGTTCAATGTTATGAGAGGGGGTGTTTTTCAGAATAATTATACCCTTAACACCGCTGATTTCAGCTTTTTTGCACATCATACCAATAAAAATATTTACACTGAATTTCAATCCTGGTTCGGGCAGTTGCCGGAAGAAATTGTCTATGCAGATTTGATTGCTCTGGCCGAAAACACACATAACAAGGACCTTACCCGGATCTGTTATGAATACTTACCGCTTTCATTCAGTCGCCGGCATGGCGATCCCAGCCGCCCCTGGAACCAGTTTTCGATAGAGACCCGGAATGAAGATGGTTCTGAAAAACTGAATTATCAGGGAAACTGGCGCGATATTTTTCAAAACTGGGAGGCACTGAGTCTCTCCTTTCCGGGCTACCTGGAGAGCATCATCAGCAAATTCGTAAATGCCAGTACAGCAGATGGTTACAATCCATACCGTATTACCCGCGACGGAATTGACTGGGAATCTCCGGATCCACATGATCCCTGGGCGTATATTGGTTACTGGGGCGATCATCAGATCATCTATCTTCAAAAATTCCTGGAAATGACCCGTGATTTTCATCCGGGCATGCTGGAAGATTTGTTGCAAAAGGATCTTTTCGTTTATGCCAATGTTCCGTATAGGATTAAACCCTATTCCGAAATTCTTAAAAATCCAAAAGATACCATTGACTTTGATTTCGGATTAAACGAAACCATCAACCACCTTGTGGAACAGTTTGGTTCTGATTGCAAATTGCTTTTGGGCCGGGATGGTACTATTTACAAAGTTAATCTTACGGAAAAAATTCTGGTTTCTCTCCTGGCAAAATTGAGCAATTTCATCCCGGAAGCCGGGATCTGGCTTAACACCCAGCGTCCGGAGTGGAATGATGCAAACAACGCATTGGTTGGGAACGGAGCATCCATGGTGACGCTATACTATTTGCGGCGGTCACTTCAGTTCTGGGCCGGACAATTCAAGGCAATAAAAGCTACTGAAATTGCTGTATCCGAAGAAGTTGCAGACCTGTTTCATGCTGTATTCAATGCCTTTGAAAACAATATTAGCCTTTTGAAATCCGGCTTTGAAGATAAGGATCGTAAACACATTGCAGGTCTTCTGGGAGAAGCAGCATCCAAATACAGAAATTCTATTTATACTGATTCCTTCTCCGGTTCCAAACATATGGTATCGGTTGAAGCACTGACAGATTTCGCACACCTCGTTCTGCTTTATCTTGATCAATCGATCAGTGTAAACAAACGTCCCGACGGACTATACCATGCTTATAATCTAATCTCCGTTACCGAACAGGGCATCAGCATTCGTCATCTGTATGAAATGCTGGAAGGACAAGTTGCCGTTTTAAGCGCAGGTTGTTTATCCGCTCAGGAAGCCAATGATGTACTTAATTCATTAAAATCCAGCAGCTTATACAGAAAAGATCAGTCAAGCTACCTGCTCTATCCTGACCGGCAATTGCCCCGTTTCGCGGAAAAGAACAGTATTCCCCGCGAGAAGGTCAGTGAATCGGAATTGCTCAGCAAATTGATAAAATCAGGGGATACCTCTATACTAAGTAAGGATGATTCGGGAAACTACCATTTCAACTGGAGATTCCGGAATGCAGCCATTTTGGGAGATGCCTTACATAACCTTGATTCCGAAACATGGTCGACCCTGGTTTCCGAAGAAAAAGAGGAAATTCTGGCCTTGTATGAAGACGTATTTGATCACCATTCCTTTACCGGACGTTCCGGAACATTTTTCGCTTACGAAGGTCTGGGCAGTATATACTGGCATATGGTTTCCAAATTATTGCTCGCCACACAGGAGTGCTATTTCAGAGGCCTTGAAGAGAAAGACGATTTGGATGCGCTTGACCAGATCAAAGCACACTATGTTGAAATCAGGGAAGGTTTGGGCTTGCATAAATCGCCCGAGCTTTATGGAGCTTTTCCAACAGATGCCTATTCGCATACACCGGGAACGGCAGGTGCACAACAACCGGGTATGACCGGACAGGTGAAGGAAGATTTTCTGTGCCGGATGCGCGAACTTGGAATCCACATTGACAGCGGGAATCTGGTAATTAAGCCGGACTTACTCAATAAGCAGGAGCTCCTCGATCAGGAATGTATGTTTGAATATTTTGATACCGCCGGAGAAAGACAAGAGATTATTTTGAAGTCCGGACAATTTGGGTTCACCTTTTGCCAGGTTCCTTTTATTTATACGGCCTCTGCTGAAGACAGGACAATTATAACATACTGTGACGGGAAAGAAGAATCCTATCCCGGAAAACATATTAATCAAGAGACGGCTTCCGAACTGTTTAACCGAAGCGGGAAAATTTCGCGGATAGCCCTTCAGATCATCATTTAATCCTAAGTAATTCAAAAGAAAAAAACGCAAATCGCATAATTCCGGATGGATCTATACAAAACATTAAAGCTTCCCAAAGGAAGGGCCGTATGTTACTCAGGTTATCGGCACGGGCAAAGTCCGGATTCTGGCATATACCCTACGTACGACCAGATAAAGGAAGATTTGCTGATTATGCAGAATCACTGGAAATACCTTCGTTTATACGATTGCAGTGTGCATGCCGAAACAGTTCTGCGTGTTATTGAAACCGAAAAACTGGATTTTAAGGTCATGCTGGGTGCCAGTATCGGAGCGGAGTTGAATAATTTCGGCTGTCCATGGGGAGCCACTTTATCCGAAGCGGAATTAGAGAATAACAAGCAGGAGAATCTGGCGGAAATAAAGCGCCTGATAAATCTTGCCAATCAGTATCCGGAGATCATTTTTGCGCTTTCGGCAGGCAATGAGGCAACGGTTGACTGGACAGACCATTATGTTTCTGTTGAAACCGTGACTGCCTTTGTAAAAATGATCAAAAACGGAGCCCGGCAACCGGTTACTTTTTGCGAGAATTATGTTCCCTGGTACGACAAACTGAAAACCCTTGCCGCGGAAGTTGATTTTATTTCGATACACTCCTACCCTGTCTGGGAATACAAAAACATCCATGAGGCGATGGAATATACCAAACTGAACTTTCAGGGCATCGCCGACCGATATCCGGACAAGCCTGTTATCATTACAGAAGCCGGATGGGCAACCAACTCAAACGGTCGGGGCATCAATCCCGAAAATGTAAGCGAGGAATTTCAGTCCGTATATTACAATGACCTGATGGAATGGAGTGATAATGAAGGCATTATGACCTTTACCTTTGAAGCCTTTGATGAACCCTGGAAAGGTTCGCCCGAAGCCCTGGAACCCGAGAAGCACTGGGGTTTATACACTGTTGACCGAAAACCAAAGAAAGTATTTCAACATAGCACCATAAATCTTTAAACTGCAAACTATGGAACATCGTAAAACAGCGCTGAAAGATATTGTACCTGTCGGGCAAAAAATTGCGTTTGGCGCAGGGAATCTTACCAATCAGTTATTACCTGCTGCATTGGGGGTATTTATGTTTTTTCTGGTCGTGGGATTTGGTATGAGTCCTTACAAAGCCGGGATTCTATCGGCAATTCCGCGGTTTATGGACGCCATACTCGACCCGATCATGGGCTATATTTCCGACAATACCCGTTCACGCTGGGGACGTCGCAAACCCTATATATTTGGAGGTGCTATTGTTGTCGGAATTTCATTTGTACTGATGTGGCAGTTACGGGCACCTGAACCCGGAAACAGCCATGAAACCTATAACTTTCTGCACTTTCTGCTTATGTCGGTCATATTCTATCTGGGATACACTGTTTTTGCAGCTCCCCTGATAGGTTTAGGCTATGAAATGACTCCCGATTACAACGAACGTACCCGCCTGATGGCCATTTCCCAGGTAATGGGACAGGTAGCCTGGATGATAGCTCCCTGGTTCTGGTATCTGATTTCACGACCCGAATTGTTTCCCAGTGCACCGGAAGGAGTGCGGGTTTTATCGTATTATGTCGGATTTATCTGCCTGGTAATGGGGATTTTACCTGCATTATTCTGCAAAGAAATTGATCAGGCCCATTTAACCGGTCAATCCAAGTTATCGCTCAGAGGGATCGTTTCGAATGTAAAAGATTTCTTCCGGGATGTAAAGCAAACCATTTACAACAAACCATTTCTTCGCCTTTGCGGAGCTACATTCCTGGTTTTCAACGGATATCAGATTGTTGCCTCCTTTGCTTTCTATATTGTCATCTTCTATCTGTTCAACGGCGACCAGATGGCTGCTGGTCAGTGGCCGGCATGGTTCGGTACCGTAAGCGCGCTGATGACTGCTATTCTGGTTATCCCGATTATCACATATATGTCGACCAAAATCGGGAAGAAAAATGCATTCATCGTTTCCACACTCATTTCAATCGTTGGATATGCCTTAAAATGGTGGGGATTCTCTCCGGAAAATCCCTGGCTGATGTTCCTCCCCCTGCCCTTAATGTCGTTTGGTATTGGTGGTTTATTTACCCTCATGATGTCGATGACGGCAGATGTGTGCGATTATGATGAGCTGCGGAACGGAATGCCCCGCAAAGAAGCCCTGTTTGGAGCTGTTTACTGGTGGATGGTAAAACTCGGAATGTCGCTCGCTTTGTTCCTGAGTGGCGTAATTTTAAGTGCAATTGGTTTTGATGGCAACATTCAGGTTCAAACCGAGCATACCATAACCTGGCTGCGTATTGCGGATATTACGATTCCGTCTCTGGCAGGGATACTGGCTATCTGGGTTATGTGGAAGTATGATATTACCGAAGCAAGAGCCCGGGAAATCCGCGATACACTGGTAGAACGCAGAGGCGAACTTTAGTTTGTAATTAATTGATTTTAAATACATTATAAAAATATCATATGTCACTCAGAGAAGGAAAGGTTTTGGCTCTTTCGGGCATAAACTTTAAAGATGAAACCCCGGAAGAACTTAAAAGTCTGTTCAACCGTACGTTGGAAAATGGAATTCACGGACTTTGTTTTAGTCCGTATTTAGAAGGACAGCAGCCCGGCGACCAGTTGACTGAAGCCCAGATCCGGAAACGAATGGAAATCATAAAACCCTATACCCGCTGGATTCGCTCTTTCTCCTGTACCGAAGGAAATGAACTTATTCCGGTAATTGCCAAAGAATTTGGGATAAAAACACTGGTCGGAGCCTGGCTGGGAAAGGATGTTGCCAAAAATGAACTGGAAATCGAAGGATTAATCCGACTGGCTAAAGAAGGTTATGTTGATATTGCCGCTGTTGGCAATGAGGTTTTATACCGGGACGATCTGGAGGAAGAAGAACTTTTGGAGTATATTTCCCGGGTAAAAAAACAAATTCCGCATGTGTCAGTGGGATATGTGGATGCCTATTATGAATTTGTTGACCGTCCCCGCATCACAGCTGCCTGTGATGTTATCCTTGCAAATTGTTACCCCTTTTGGGAAGGATGCCACATGGATTATTCCCTAATGTATATGAAACAAATGTTTTACCAGGCACTTCATGCCGGTGGCGGACTTAAACCGGTGATAATAACGGAAACCGGCTGGCCAAGTCAGGGTGAGGATTATAAGGGCGCCCTGCCTTCAGAAGAAAATGCCATGAAATATTTTATCAATTCCCAATTATGGTCAAAAGAAGAGGACATCGACATTTTCTACTTCACCTCATTTGATGAATCCTGGAAAGTCGGAGCCGAAGGAGATGTAGGTGCATTTTGGGGTTTATGGGATAAAGAAGAATTCCTCAAATACCAGAAATAAACTTTTTGTATCAATCTAAATACCAGAATACCAGCATATTAATTAAAAACTAAATATTAATATTATGAAAAATGCTATCCTAACATTTGTTCTTTTCCTGTTTATTGCACCTGTTTTTTCGCAGACAGAAAAAATAGCTGTTGTACAAAACAAAGAAGGAGTTAAGCTATTAGTCGATGGTAAAAACTTTATGATTAATGGTATGAACTGGGACTATTTCCCGGTCGGGACCAATTTTTCGTACAGTCTTTGGGAACAACCGGATGACTTTATTATGTCGGCATTGGATGCGGAAATGCCAATTCTGAAAAACATGGGAGTGAATGCAATCCGCGTTTATGTTGGAATCCAGCCTAAGTGGATCACCTATATCTACGAGAAGTACGGCATTTATACCATGGTAAATCATTCCTTTGGAAGGTATGGTCTGACATTAAACGGCGTTTGGGTTTCCAATACAGATTATGCTGACCCGGATGTACGGGATCTGCTGCTGAATGAAGTAACTAAAATGGTTCAGGAGTATAAAAACACCCCCGGTTTGCTGTTGTATTTACTTGGGAATGAAAACAATTACGGTCTTTTCTGGCGGGGAGCTGAAACAGAAAATATACCGATGGAAGACCGGAAATCAACTATTGGAGCACATTCGTTATACAAAGTTTTTAACGAAGCGGTTGTGACTATGAAAGCCAAAGACAATACCCGTCCGGTTGCGATTTGTAACGGGGATCTGCTTTTCCTCGATATCATTGCCAAAGAATGTAAAGATATCGACATCCTCGGCGTGAACATGTACCGCGGTTCCTCATTTGGCGATGCTTTTCAAAAAACAAAAGACGTGCTGAATAAACCCATCATGTTTACTGAGTTTGGCTCAGATGCATTTAATACCCTTACCAGTCAGGAAGATCAGCAATCGCAGGCTTTTTATATGAAAAACAACTGGAAAGAAATCTATCAAAATGCTGCAGGAGTTGGCAAAGCCGGAAATTGTCTCGGAGGATTTACATTCATGTTCAGTGATGGCTGGTGGAAATACAAACAAACCGAAAATCTGAGCATTCATGATTCGCATGCCTCCTGGAGCAATGGCGGTTATCAGAACGATTATGTAGCAGGCGAAGACAACATGAATGAAGAATGGTTTGGAATTTGTGCCAAAGGTCCGACCGATGTAAATGGTCACTATCCTCTTTATCCCCGGGCAGCTTATTATACCCTGCAACAGGTGCATAAATTAAATCCATACAGTGGAAGGATTACCGCTGACTCAGTCGATAAATATTTCGCCAATATCAATTTACTGGGGGATATTTTTAAAGCACGTGCTGATAAGGCTTCCATGTTGGGTGAAATGTCAAACATGCTGCATATCAGTGGATTAAGAGCTGAAATATCAACCTTTAATACCGGCGGGAATATGATTTCCACTCCGGATACCAAAAACACAGCCTTAACAACACCCAGCTATCCGAGTAACCTTGGTTTCGACCACATGGAGTCCTATTATATTGGTGTAGAAGCTAAAGTGAATGAAGATATCAAGGCGAATGTTAATTTCAACATCCTGGGGAATGTTGCCGAAGTACCCATTGATGAAATCTTTTATGAAAACCGCGGTCGGACAGAAACGGTTCTGACAAATCAGGGAACCATGGAATTAACCTCTCTGAACCGGGTACAAGTCTATAAAGGTGAAATTACCTGGAATGACAGATGGTTTAACCTGACGGGATTCTACCGTACCGGACATTTCCATTGGGGCTATGAAGGCGATTTCTTTGGATTGTATCCGGAAGCAAATTATGGACCAAACATTGATATTTACAATGGATCAGCTCCTTCCGGCTTTGAATTTGAAGGCAAAAAAGCCTTGAAAGGTTTCAAAATGGCTTTTGGTCCTGAACTTTGGTGGGGAGCAAATCCTGCCATATTGATGAAATACTCCAGAAAAGTGAGTGTTTTCGAATTAACCGGAATGTATCATGAAGATCTCCAGCAGAACAATTCAGCACAAAGTTCTTTTGCCATCCCGACACCCCAAACCCGCAGAGCTTCGTTTGACGTAAAAACAAGCCTTGGGAAACTCGATATCGACCTGGGCGCATTGTGGGCAGGTCAGCCGCGCAATGGCGATGTGTTCCAGATTGTTGATGAGACCGACGGAAACTACACCGTTTATCAGGACAAAATCATATCCAAAGATAACTGGGGAGGAAAAGTAAAATTATCCGTTGAAACGGGCCGGATTAACTGGTATTCTCAGGCTGCTCTTATGGGATTGGTTGCCAATGGAGGAGCCGATTACACCAAAACCTTCACCGGATGGCGCCTCAAAGATTGCGGAAGCGGGAATCAGTATAACGTTCTTACCGGTTTCACCTATTCAATGGGGCACTTCCAGATTGCACCGAATTTCCTCTATCAAAAGCCGATTGTAGGCCCAATCACCAAAGATGTTTCTGCACCCGGAAGACCCCGCAATATACTGGATGATCCCTTTGCTGTAAGAAGTAACCGGGAAACCACCGCAGGCGAAATCCTGTTTGCCTACGACCCCACCCCGGCCACCTGGATGTGGGATTGGGATAATGATGAAATGGAAGATGCTTCCTTTGCCATGAGTGCCGGTTTTGTCTTTCGTCATCAGCCAACCACCCAGGATGCCTCAATTGGGATCATGGCAAACGGCCGTACCATTTTTGCATTCCCGGGCGCACCCGAAGCACAGGATCTCTGGGAAGTCCATTCACGCATCGTTTCAAAATTAACGCCGGATTTCGGGTTTATTCTTAACTTTTACGGCGGAAATGCCCAGTCAAACGGCAGCGATGACCGCTTAATCGAGCGCATTGGAACAGATGTTCGTTTGATCTATAAAAAAGTAAAACTGACCTCCGTAGTAAAAGTAAATGACTGGGGTCCTTATGATTACCACCGTGACTTTAATCTAACCTATCCGCTTCAGCTGATGGCCGATTTATCCTACTCTGTATCCGTTCGCAAATGGACTTTCCTGCCGGAAACACGCATGGGCATCCGTGGAACATGGCGCAGCCTTGATCAATATTCACCCCGTTATTCGCCAACCATGAAGCTCGAGAGCAATGGGCAATGGGTACCGGATCCAACAGCCATTGGTTATGGAAATGGTTCTGAATGGGAAATCAGAACATATCTTCACTTTAGTATTGGGAAATAAACCGTAAAAACCTGAAAAAATGAAAAATATAATATCCAAATTTACAATAGCAGCCCTTACTGTAATGCTATTCATGACAGCCGGCTGCGAGCGCAATCTTGATGATCTGGATCTGGCAACCTATCCGACAAATCCGGAAATTTTTATTGACGGTTTTAGTACTGGATTGTATTATGCCGCATACGGAACTTCCAATGTTACAGCCTTTTCTGTTGATACAGAAGTGAAATACAAAGGATCTGCTTCCATGAAGTTTTCGGTTCCTGATACCAGCGATCCAAACGGATCCTATGCCGGTGGCGTTTTCGGAACCAACCCTGCACGTGATCTGTCGGGATACAATGTCCTGACTTTTTGGGCAAAATCATCCCAGCCTGCCGTCATCAATGAAGTTGGTTTCGGGAATGATATGGGAGTTTCAAAATACAAGGTTACCCTTAACAAGCTGACGCTCAACACAAACTGGAAGCAATTTTTTATCCCCATTCCGGATCCATCCGTACTGACAAAGGAAAATGGAATGTTCTTTTATGCGGCTGCTCCTCAAAACGGGAATGGCTATGCTTTCTGGATTGATGAACTCAAATTCGAAAATCTGGGAACCCTTGCACATGCCACTTACGGGATTTTCAACGGTCAGGATGTAACCAACAATGAGGCCGAAATCGGAGATGAATTCTATGTACAGGATCTGTATTCTACCATTAATCTGCCCACCGGTATTGACCAGAAAGTACTGTTAACCCCGTCCTATTTCACCTTTACCTCCTCAAATCCGACTGTTGCAACGGTAAATGAAACCGGTGTCATTCATGTAAATGACAGTGGAACCGCAGTAATTACAGCCAAAATCAAAGGAATAACGGCTGAGGGATCTTTAACTATCGAGTCAGCCGGTGTGGTTGTGAAACCAACTGTTCCAGCTCCAACTCCAACGATCAGCAGCAGCGATGTCATTTCTTTATACAGCAATGCGTATACCAATGTCCCGGTGGATACCTGGAACACCCATTGGCTGAATTCGACAACTCTGAACCAGTTTATTCAGATACAGGGAGATGATGTTATCCGCTACAGACTTTTGAATTTCGTTGGAATTGAGTTTACCTCGAATCTCATCAATGCCAGTTCCATGACTCATTTCACACTTGATATCTGGACTCCTAACCCCACCGCCGGAAAATCCTTTAAAGTGAAGCTGGTTGATTTCGGTGCCGATGGCGTGTATGGTGGTGGTGATGATTCGGATGCAGAAGTAACGATTTCCAATCCAACCCTGACTTCAGAAAACTGGATTTCCCTAAATATCCCCATGACGAGTTTTGCCGGTTTAACCAGCAAAGTACACCTGGCTCAACTGGTGCTTTCGGGTGATATTCCGGATGTTTATGTCGACAATGTGTATTTCTATGATAACGGAACAACCCCGGGTGTGCCGACAACTGCGGCTCCTGTTCCAACCTATCTTCCGGCCAATGTAATTTCTGTTTTCAGTGATACGTATACCAACATTGCCGGCACCAATCTGAACCCCGGCTGGGGACAGGCCACTGTTTTTTCACAACTTCCGATCTCCGGAAATAATACCATAAAACTTGCCGGATTAAACTATCAGGGGATTGCTTTGGGCAGCAATCAGAATCTCACCTCCATGGCCTACCTGCATCTGGATTTCTGGTCGGCGAATTCAAGCCTGCTGAAGGTGTTTCTGATCAGTCCGGGACCGGTTGAAAAAGCCTATACGCTGACAGTTCCTACGTCTGGCTGGACAAGTCTGGATATACCTTTATCATCATTTTCCCCTGTGGATTTGACAAATATATTCCAGTTAAAATTTGAAGGAAATGGGGATGTCTATTTGGATAACATCCTGTTTCACAACTAAATCCATCAAATTTCAATCCATTAATAAAACAGGTTATGAAAAGAAATAAAATAATTTTAGGAGCCGCAGCCCTGTGTTCAATCATACTTTTGATGTTTGCAGGATGTGATGAATCGAATGAACAGAATATTGAAACGAAGGACTGGCAACTGGTTTGGAGCGATGAATTCAACGGAGCAGCCGGTGAATCACCTGATTCCACCAAATGGGCATATGATATCGGTACCGGTCCTTACAATGACGGCTGGGGCAATGCTGAACTGGAATATTATACAGACCGAACCTCGAATGTTTCCATGGACGGTACCGGTAAACTTGCTATTACAGCATTGAGGGAATCCTATTCGGGTTCTTCATTTACTTCTGCGCGCATTAAAACCATGGGCATGTTCGAACAAACCTATGGCCGTTTCGAGGCACGTATAAAAACCCCGTATGGACCGGGAATCTGGCCGGCATTCTGGCTGCTTGGATCCAATATAACCACAGTGGGCTGGCCTCAATGCGGAGAAATCGACATTCTGGAAATCAGGGGGCAGAAACCAAATGTGATGAATGGAACCGTTCATGGTCCGGGATATTCAGGAGGCGCAAGCATAACCAAAACCTTTGCTCTTGAAAATGACCGCTTTGATGCTGATTTCCACATATTTGCAATTGAATGGGATGAAAGTAAAATTGATTTCTTTGTCGATAATACGCTCTACCAGCGCATTACCCCGGATAAATTAACAGGTGAATGGGTCTTCAATACACCTTTCTTTATGATCCTTAATCTGGCTGTGGGTGGCAATTATGTAGGTTTCCCGACAAATCAAACGCCATTCCCGCAGACGATGTATGTTGATTACGTAAGGGTTTATAATTAAAATAATCATCAGCTGGAATGAAACGTGCCGGTTTATACTTCGTTATTTCGATTATGATTCTGCTTATGAGTTGTAATACAGGGCAAAACAAACTTTCCGTTGAAGTTTTTGAAACATCAGCCGGAGGAAATAAACTCACGCAAATTACAGAATTCAAAACAGGAACTGAATTTGCATTCATTGAGTTAATACCTGGCGATACCTTTCAAACCATCACCGGCTTCGGAGGGTCGTTTACCGAGGCATCTGCCTACCTGTTAAACAAACTCAGCAAAAAGAACCGGGATCTGATTCTGGATGCCTATTTTGGACCGAAAGGTGCCCGGTACTCCCTGACACGCACCCACATCAGTTCGTGCGATTTTTCACTGGGGAATTACACCTACGCTCCGGTTAAAGGGGATAAGGAACTCGTCCATTTTTCGATAGACGAAGACCGGGATGATATTATCCCCATGATTAAGGATGCCATGACCCATTCAGAAGACGGCTTCCGGATTATCGCTTCACCCTGGACGGCACCACCCTGGATGAAAAACAACAATGACTGGCGGGGCGGAAAATTATTACCCGAATATTATGACAGTTGGGCGTTGTTTATCTCTAAATATCTTGCCGAATATAAAAAGGAAGGAATTAATATTTGGGGAATAACCGTTGAAAATGAACCGCTTGGCTGTGGTGATAATTGGGAAAGCATGATCTTCACTGCCGAAGAAATGGTGAATTTCGTTCATAACCACCTTGGTCCCAGACTGGAGGCCGATAAACATGATGTAAAAGTGCTGGCGTATGACCAGAACCGCGGGGAAGCCCTCGAAGAATGGGCAAGGGTGGTGTACAAAGATGATTCCTCCTCCAAATACTTCGATGGTCTCGCTGTTCACTGGTATGGCAGCACAGTTGACTGGTTCCCCAAATCCCTGAATTTTGCCCATGATCAGGCTCCGGATAAATACCTCATTCAAACAGAAGCCTGTATTGATGCCGAAGTTCCGCACTGGCAGGAAGATAAATGGTATTGGTCGGAAGAAGCAACGGATTGGGGATGGGACTGGGCACCGGCAGATCAGAAAAGTCTGCATCCGAAATATGTTCCGGTGTATCGCTATGCCCGGGATATCATCGGTTGTATGAACAGCTGGGTAGATGGCTGGGTGGACTGGAACATGGTATTGGACCGACAGGGAGGCCCCAACTGGTTTAAAAACTGGTGTGTGGCTCCGGTAATCGTTGATCCTGAAAAGGATGAAGTTTACTTTACGCCTTTGTACTACACCATGGCACATTTTAGCAAATTTATCCGGCCGGGAGCTGTTCGGATTGGATTTGTAAATCCGGACCCATCCCTCATGATAACCGCAGCGCAGAATCCTGACGG
>CAYLTH010000035.1:24004-27885 GCA_964386485.1 uncultured Bacteroidales bacterium
GATTTGTAAATCCGGACCCATCCCTCATGATAACCGCAGCGCAGAATCCTGACGGGTCCATCGCTGTAGTGCTTTTAAACACGAATCCCGAACCCAAAAACATTAAACTTTCCCTGGGGGATCGATCGGTAGATGTACAAATTAGCGGACAGGCATTGCAAACAATCATGATTTCGAATGACAAAAAAACGCTATAAATGGCTTTTCTGGTCAGTGGATTTTAGGTTTTAGTAAATGAAAAAATACGTATTGTTTTGTTTTGTACTGATATCATGTGTAGCAAACTGTCAGACAGATAGCACCCTTATGACCCATGTTTTAAAGAATCAGAATCTTGAAATCCGGATTGACCTTCCGCTGGCAAATTACAACTTTTCGAGGTTTGACTGGACCGGAAAAATTGTTTCCGTGCGGTATAAAAACATGGATATTTCGGGTATTGAGAACCTGAAAGCGGAAGACGAAAACAAAATTGGGAAAGGGTTTTACAATGAATTTGGCCTGCACGAGGCCATAGGTTATCGTGAAATTCCGGAAGGTGATTGGTTTCACAAAATTGGCATCGGGTTGTTAAGAAAAGAGGGAAGCGACTATGTTTTCAGCAAGTCCTATGAAATACGGCCTGCTGTTTTTAGTGTTATTTCAAAACCGGATAAAATATCAATTCGCTGTCAATCTGAAAGTTTAAATGGGTATTCTTATATCCTGGAAAAGGAAATTATGCTCCTTGAAAGTGGCTTCATCATTCAGTATTATTTAAAAAACACCGGAGATAAACCCATCAATACGAATGAATATGACCACAATTTTCTGGCCATTAATAAAGCACTGATTGGTCCTGATTACATCCTGAAGTTTCCGTTTGATTTAAAGCCGGAAGTATTTGACGGGATTGTGAATCCGGAAGAAAAGGTTGAAATCAGTCAGCATGAAATCAGGTTTAAGGGAATACCGAAAGAACAATTCTATTTTGGCAATCTTTCCGGCAGCAAGGAGGTTGAAGCAAGCTGGGAATTGATCAACACGAAACAGAAAATTGGCATCCGGGAAACCGGAGATTTCAAAACGAAGTTGGTCAATCTCTGGGGATGGGGACATGTGGTTAGTCCGGAATTATTCTTTGATATTTGCCTCAAACCGGGAGAAGAAATCAAATGGTGCAGAACATACTCCATTTTTGAACTAAACTGATCGACACAAAATGACAGCAGCAAAATTATCCATAAAGGAAAAAATCGGGTATAGCTTAGGCGATACAGCATCTCACTTTGTCTGGGATATGGTTGGGTTCTGGTTGCTGTTTTTCTATACCGATGTATATGGAATCTCGGCAGCTGCGGCCGGAACAATTATGTTGGTTGCCCGTTTCTGGGATATGGCCATCGATCCGGTAATTGGTATCGTTTCTGACAGAACCAATACTCGTTGGGGGAAATTTCGGCCCTATATTTTATTCGGAGCCATCCCCTATGCCATCCTGGCAATTCTCACGTTTACAACACCAAACTTTGGGGAAGCCGGGAAGATTCTTTATGCCGGCGTGACCTATGTGCTGTTAATGACAGCCTATGCCTCGATAAATCTTCCGTATTCGGCACTTGGAGCCGTAATGACAGATGATACCTATGAACGGGCCGGATTGAATACGTATCGGTTTATCGCCGGTTTCGCCGGGCAGTTTATTGTGACCGGCCTGGCCCTGACACTGGCCGAATTTTTCGGCAGTGGCGACAAGGCACAGGGATTTCAATATACTGTATTCCTCTTTGCAGGCCTGAGTCTGATCTTCTTCTTCATCACCTTCAAAACGACCCGGGAACGTGTGCAACCGCCAAAAGAACAGGTGAATTCGCTGAAAGCAGATATTGGCAACCTTTTTAAGAACAAAGCATGGATCATCCTGGCCTGTGTCGGCATCATCTCCTTCATCATGTTTGCCATGCAAAACGCAGCCATTGCCTATTATTTCAAGTATTATCTGGGTCGTGAAAACAATGTGCAGCTTTTTAATGTCATTGGCACGGTGGCCCTGATTGTTGCCATACCGTTGTCAAAACCCCTGGCCCGCCGCTTTGGAAATAAAAATGTTTTTATCGGCAGTTCCTTAATTTCAGGCTTGTTTTTCATGCTGATTTACCTGCCAGGAATCACCGACCTGACCACGATTTATGTTTTCAATATCATCGCCAAAATGGCCTATGCGCCGGCTGTTCCCCTACTCTGGACCATGATTGCCGATTCAGCCGATTATGGAGAGTGGACCACAGGACGTCGAGCGACAGGTTTGTATTTTTCGGCGGCGGTATTTGCTCAGAAAGCAGGATGGGGAATCGGGGCTGCTATTGCGGGCTGGATCCTGACTGCTTCCGGTTTTGTGCCCAATATTGTTCAGAATGATACCGCCATTACCGGCATTAAACTACTCGTTTCTGTTATTCCGGGTATTCTTTATATGTCGTGTGCTTTGTTCATGATTTTTTACAAAATCGACAGCAAAACCACTCTGCTGATGAAAGAGGAGCTGGATGCGCGACGGTTGGTGTAATCTGAAAAAAGTGTAAATAGTACAAGAATTTACACAAATTGTGTAACACCCTCCTTTTATGCATTCCCGCATTTTTATTCTGGCAATAATATCGTGTATCATAGGCGCACTATTTAGCTCATACTGCGCATAAATACCTGCTGATCAGACCAATGTCCTTCTGATTAAGAAAACTCCAGGATTAACCCCGGATCAATGCCCAATACTTTGTATAAACGCTTGGCCATTCGCATAGATACCGGGCGTTTTCCGGTCAATATCTGACTAAATGTTGATTCTCTTACATCAAGTAATGCAGCGGTCTGGCGTTGTTTAATATGGCGTTTTTCCATTTCCTTCTCTATAGAAACGATCAATGGGGATTTGAATTTCAGATGTTCAAATCTCATGTACATACTTTCGTAATCAGCACATAAGCGCCCTACACGCCCAATCTCGAGGGTATATTCATTGTTTGCTGCTTGTTCATTCAATGATCCGTTTGCAGTTGCTTCGTTAATCAATGCATCGGTATATTCAGACACTTGTTTAAATAATTCAGGTGTATCAATTTCTGTGATATCAACAAACCTCTTTTCCATAATTTCTTTTCCTATTTATTAAATCTGTGTTGCATCTATTTTGCTGTATTCGGCATGTGTACCCACAAACCGTATTGAAAAAACACCTCCGACAAAAATAATGACAGCAATAATTCTATATTTATTTCCCTTAATATCAAATACATAGCGCTCATTCGTGATATAATCTACCGAATTAAAATCTATTTTGATATCGTTTAGGTTACGCCATTCTGCTTCTTCAACAATATCAATAAACTTCTGCATCGCCTTAATGGAATCAGCATGTTTATACACAAATTTATCTAATAGAGCTCTATTCCGTATCCTCATTTAAGGTTTTTCAATTCACAAAGATACAACAACTTCACAAAATGCAAAGTATTTCTTCGTTGTTTTTTATTAATAAACTGCAAAAGGTATTCTTTGTTTTTGAGGGATTTTAGATACTTTTCTCGTTTCATTGCATTAAACTGCTGGTTTCCGTGATCCCCGGCATCCTGTACATGTCCTGTGCTTTGTTCATGATTTTCTACAAAATCGACAGCAAAACCACCCTTTTAATGAAAACTGAGCTGGATGCAAGAAGAGCAGATACTGCGCAAATTACCCGTCAATAAACCTTTGAAAATTTTCCTTATACTGGTCACCTACCGGGATATACACCTTCCCATCGAAAACTATCCGGTTTCGCTCGATGACTGAAATCCGTTTAAGGTTGACGATAAATGAACGGTGTACCCGCATAAACCGGTCGGATGGAAGTTGTTCTTCCA
>CAYLTH010000036.1:0-27246 GCA_964386485.1 uncultured Bacteroidales bacterium
CCATTGACATACAAACCGGATTCAAAGGCTTTCCAGGTAAGGACAAGGCTGCCGGCATGGAGTAAAAAGCTGACCGCTCCCTGCAAGGGGTAACCTGCATATACCTGTCCAAGGCCCGGACACCGGGCCGACAGGCGCTGGGCTTGCTGTGGCGATTTTTGCCGGATTTGTAGCGGCAACGCCTGTATCCTGCCGGATAAAATACTGTCAGAAGCAGCATATTTCATCAGTTCATCGCGGCATTCGCTGAACATCTCCATCTCCACCATGGCCACCCAGCGATACCGGCGTACTTCGGGGCTGAGTGTATCCATACTGGCTGCTATCCGCTGACTCAGAATATATACCTGGTTGTATTGCCCGTTGTCGGCTGCTTTCCGAATCAGCAACAGTAAATCTTCGTGTGTGGGCTCACCAGGCAGCACGAAGCCGGAATCCCGATCTTCTCGGGACAGGAGCTGGTTTTTGACCTGAAAATACTGCTTCACCTCCGCTTGTCTGGCCAGATCAACACTACCCCAGACATTGCCCAGATAAAAGGAAGCAAACAAGGCTATCCCGGCAGAAGTCAGGAAATCCTGACCATTGACCAGCAGAAGCTCGGTAGCGGCACCACCCAGCGCCAGATTCGTAATAAAGGTCGACCGTGCCTGAACCGGATATCCCAGATACCATTTGCCTGCTCCCGGAACCAATGCCGACAGAAAACCCGCCATGAGCGCTGATTTTTCCGGGGATCGGATCAACTGATGAAGGCGTGCCGTATCTCCTGCCCGAAGCAGGCTGTCGGATAAATCCGCCTTTAATTCCTTCATCAGCGAATAGTCATGCCATTCCGGAAAATCAAAAAGGGTAGCATCAGCCGGATTATGCATACAGCCGGGGCTATGCTCGCCCGCATCTCCGTTGCAACGCGTAAGCCGGTCGGTGGTGAGTGCAAGCCCTTTCAGAAAATGATACCGGTGAATGGCTGAATTGGAGAAACCTGAACAGCTGGGAGTGAATCCACAGGTTGAGGAAAGCTGTTCAGAAAAAATACTTTTATAAAATACATTGAACGCCTTGAAAACAAAGGAGCCCGGTGCAGCCGAACGAACGGAATCCTGTGAAAATGATTCCTTTCCTGTGATAATAAACACCAGGAATATCCATAAAACCGCACGGATAAACAGTTTCATCAAAAAGGCACTCCCATTTTAACACTCAGATATACCATGGGATAGGCCGTTTTTTCGGTGACCTTTGTATAATCATTGCTATAGTATTCAGGATAGGTATCAAAGGAACCTTTCTGATACCCGAAACCGAAACTATAATCCCACAAAATATCCCAAAACCATCCCTCAACCTGATACCCGAACAATATCCCGGCTTCGCTCATGTGATAATTATATTTTAACAAGATATCATCCCCCATATTATCATACACCGAGTTTTTAAAGTTGTAATTCCGGTAGCGAACCATCGGACTGACATACAGGCCTTCCGGGAATTTACCATTCAGAAACCATTTTGCTTTGGCAGAAATGAACACACCACCCTGAGCCTTTGCAGCACCTTCAATTAATCCCATTTCATCCGAAATGTTGTTCCGCATCTCAAAAAACACATCCCGATAGGTTAATCCGATATCTCCTTCCAGCGAAAACTGCTCTGACAAAGCCCGTTCATAGCCCATTACAAATGCACCGCGTGTCAGCGCTGAATAATTGAATTTGATATTTTGCATTAATTCATGATTCTCGCCGGGAGTATCTTCTTTTTCCTCTTCTTTCTGAGAAAACGGACTGTAGGAGGTAACCTTCGGTCCGGGCTGATTTTGGGCAAACAATCCGGAAACAGACATAACGAAAAACACGACAATCAGTAAGCGCTTCATAGACAGAATATTTGTATCATTAATTAGAATTGTTTTAAATTAATATGTTGATGCGTAGCAAATGTAATCTTTTATACATTTAACAAAAAATTAACTCCTATGAAAAAAGTATTTTTCTTCTTCATCATTTGCTGTTTTTCTGCTGTCGTACAGGCCCAGGACATTGAAGTAAAATTTGGTCCCATGACTCCCGAAACGCGCAGTACCATGATTAGAAATGCGCATGTGGTGGGCGACAAAGTTTTCACAGTACAATCAATAGATCCAAGGGATAAGCGGATGTCTGTTGTTTTATATGATGCCCAAACCCTGACAAAAAACGACAGCAGGTTTTTCAAACAATTTAACTGTGGTGATGAAAAGGATTGCCTGGAGAGCGAATATGAGTATAACCGCACCAGTTTCTTCAAGGAAAATGTTGTCATGTTCTTCGAAACCTTCGACCGGAAAAATGATGATCACATCCTGTGGGCACAGCGGACTGATTTTGAAGGGAATTTTGTGGGGGAAATGAAGAAAATCGACAAAATTGAAGCCAAACGAAAATCCAATGCCGGTACCTTTCTGATTGAGATGAACAATGACAGCACACAGTTTGTGGTCATTACGAACCCGCCATTTAAACGCTACAATGATGAAAAATTCAATTTCTCGGTCTATGGTTCTGATTTAAAACTGCTGCATTCGGCCAGTCTGGCATTGCCCATGAAGGACAAAAATGTAAGCCTGCAGGATTATTATCTGGATAACAACGGGAAAGTATACATACTGGCCCATGTTGAACTGGAAAAGAAGGATCGGGAAAAAGGAAAAGCCCGCGATTATTACACCATGTTTGTTATCAATACAGAAACCAAAGATGTGGCTGAATTTGCGCTGAATCTCGAAAAGCGGGATGTTCAGGATGCCACGATCCGCCTGGATGATGAAAACGGGAAAGTACTCTGTGCCGGTTTTTACTCGGATTTAAAAGCCGGAAAAACCTATGGAAATGATATTGACGGCTTCTTTTACATGACCATCGATATTGCATCCCTGACTGTGGAAAAAGTAGGAACCAAAAAGATTGAAAAGAAGGTTATTCTCGAGTTGATGAACCGGAAAAAAGCCCGCGAGGGTCAGGGGTTATCCAATAATTTCGAAATCCTGCGGGTAATCGGCCGATCTGACGGATCCACCACGATTGTGGCAGAACACCGCTATGTGCAGGTAGTCACTTCAACCATGACCTCCGCCAATGGCGTAACCACGACCACGACCACCTATCATTATTTTAATTTCTCAACTTTTATCATCGGCATTGATTCGGAAGGTCAGGTTCAATCGCTTATTACCATCCCGAAAAAACAGCATACCGTTAACGATGGCGGGATTTACAATTCGATGCTCATCCTCGACAAAAATGACCGCCTGATTCTGATTTACAACGATAACCCTGAAAATCTGAATGAAAACGTAAATACGCTGAAGGAAACGGATTTCATGGCGAATGTCCGCAAAGCCTGTCTGGTTGCCGTTGAGGTTTTTAAAGACGGAAAATATACCCGGCAGAAACTGCAGGATAATGCCAAATCGAAAACGGTTGTGATGCCCAAATTTGGCTTCGAAGTTGAAGAAGGCAAGTATATTGCAACTGCGGTTTCTGTTCCGGCGGCTTGTGGCTGTCTGACACTAATGACCAAATTTAAAATGGGTCTGGTTACCTTCAAAATGAAATAACTACCTCCCTTCTCCTCCTTTTTGCAATAAACCCGTGATTATTGCGTATTTTTGTATTGAATAAATACAGCTAAAATCATGAAGAAAATCAGTGCACTATTGCTGATATTTGTCTGCTATACAGGCATTTATGCTCAAACTACCGGAAGTACCACCCCGGAGTCAACATCTAAAAAATTTACTACCGGGATTACTATTTTCAATGATTTCTGGCAGGGCGACTACACCAATATGACCCCAAAGTGGCATAATCAGGGCGTTGATTTCTTTGGACAGATCAATATTCCGATGGAAAAAACACGCATGATTTTCTCGGTTGGTGCGGGTATCGGTGTGCACAATCTGTATTCAGATGCATTTCTTCAGAAAGACAGCCTGAATGTGTATCAATTCATCAAAATCAAAGATGTTGATGCCGATCTGGATGTGAAAAACAATAAAATGACGGTTGCCTACCTCGATTTCCCTTTTGAATTCCGCTACAAACACAAATCAGGATTCAAGGTGGCTGCCGGAATGAAGTTTGGCTTTGTTCTTGGAAGTCATACCAAATACAAAGGCGATGATTATCTCACCGGGGGTACCGAAACCATCAAGGTAAAGTTCCACAACATCGATCATCTTGAAAAATGGCGCTACGGGGTAACCGGAAAAATTGGCTATAAATTTGTCGAATTGTATGGCTATTACGGCCTGACGAAAATCTTCCAGAAAGATAAAGGACCTGATTTGTACCCGGTTTCAATTGGTGTTTCCCTGCGTCCTTTCTAATCAGAGGAGATAGAAAATCAAAAACATCAGGAGAAATCCTGTTCCGTATCCGATATAAATTTCGACCGGCCGGTGTGCTTTCATGCGCAGCCGCGACCAGCCAATGATTCCGGCCAGAAGGAATAAAACAATAATCAGCAGGCGGAAATCCGTAACCCATTTAAAGGATAATGCCAGGAATGTTCCGGTTAATCCGCCAATACCGGTCATATGGATACTTGTCTTCAATACAAAATTGATAAACAGGCTGATCACCACCAGCATGGTACTGCACAGGCTGAACAGGTAAAATAATCCGGGCAGGTGGAACGACCGCACGAGATAGGCACTCAGATAAAAGAAGATGGCTGTAATCATGAAAGGGTACATTCTCTCCTCACGTGTTTCCATCTGAAACGAATGGATAATGCCTCTCCGAAGTAAGTAATAGTTCATGGTGGCAGGCATCACGAAAGTGGTAAAGAAAATCATACCCACCAACAACCATTTTACGTTTACCGGGATTAAAAAGGAATAGAAAGCATCGAAATTGAGCATAAGAATGTATGCCAGCGTTGGCATCAGCAAAGGATGCAGGACGTAGGAAATTATCCGTGCAATGCGCATTTCCATATTAAAGTTCCTTACGCAGGCGGGCAACCGGAATGGATAATTGTTCCCTGTATTTGGCAACGGTCCGGCGTGCAATATTATACCCCTGTTTCGTCAGAATTTCGGTGAGTTCTTCATCGGTGAGCGGTTTATCCTTGCTTTCTGCTTCGATGTGATCGCTTAATATTTTTTTGATTTCCCGGCTCGAAACTTCCTCACCGCTGTCGGTTTGCAGGGATTCTGAAAAGAAGCTTTTCAGCAGAAAGGTTCCATACGGTGTTTGAACATATTTACTGTTGGCAACGCGTGAAATGGTTGAAATATCCAGACTCACAATTTCTGCAATATCCTTGAGAATCATGGGTTTCAAACGGGTTTCATCTCCGGTCAGGAAATACTCTTTCTGAAACTGCATGATGGCATTCATGGTAAAAAGCAGGGTATTTTCGCGCTGGCGGATAGCATCAATAAACCATTTTGCCGAATCGAGTTTCTGGCGGATAAACTGAACGGCTTCTTTTTGTTGCGAATTTTTTGATTTGGATGCCGAATATTCCTCCAGCATATCGAGATAGGTCCGGCTCAACCTCAAATCAGGCGCATTTCTTGAATTAACGGTGAGTTCGAGCTCTTCATCATTGATATAAATGAAGAAATCGGGGATGATATACTGGTTGCTGCGGTTGGATTCCCCGACTGAATTTCCGGGTTTCGGATTCAGTTTGAGGATCATATCCATGGCGGATTTCAGTTGGGCATCCGTTGCATGGGTTCGTTTCAGGATTTTATCGTAATGCTTTTTGGTAAATTCATCAAAATACTTTTCCAGGATCTGAATGGCAAAAACGGTGGATTCAGTATGATTTTCGGAGCGTTTTAGCTGAATTATCAGGCATTCCTGCAAATTTCTGGCACCAATCCCGGGCGGGTCGAATTCCTGAATAACGGATAATACAGATTTAATCTTTGCTTCATCTGTTTGGATATTCTGTGAAAAAGCAAGGTCATCCACCATGGCACTGATATCGCGCTGAAGATAACCTGAATCGTCAATATTCCCGATGATGGTGAGTCCGATCCGGTATTCATCATCATTGAGTTTGCGCAACCCAAGCTGAGAGATCAGGGATTCATGAAAACTGGCGGCAACGGCAAAGGGGATATCCGGTCGTTCCTCGCCCGGACTTGAATTTGAACTTTTTAACTTATAGGAAGGGATATCATCCTCTTCAAAATAATCTTCATAGTTAAAGGTTTCCTGATCCCGCATGATTTCATCTACTTCATCATTGGGGCTTTCTTCTTCTGCCGGTGCTGAAGGATCAATATAATCATCCTGGCTTGGATCTGATCCGTCTTCCAATGCAGGATTCTCTTCAATTTCCTGTTTGATCCGCTGATCGAGGGAAATAGAAGGGATCTGCAGCAGTTTCATGAGGAGAATCTGTTGCGGGGATAATTTTTGGAGAAGCTTTTGCTGTAATTTCTGATTCAGCATAGAATAACCGTATGACCGAAGATAAAATTAATCAAAATTCGGCATTCTGTGGTGTTCTTGGGAAAGGAATCACGTCGCGGATATTGCTCATCCCGGTTACAAAGAGGATAAGTCGCTCAAAACCAAGACCAAAGCCACTATGTGGAGCCGTTCCAAATTTGCGGGTTTCGAGATACCACCACACATCTTTTTCCGGAATATCCAGTTCATGAATGCGGTTTAGCAGTGCATCGTAGTTTTCTTCACGCTGTGAGCCGCCGATAATTTCACCGATTCTCGGGAAAAGTACATCCATTGCCCGGACAGTTTTGTTATCCGGGTTCATTTTCATATAAAATGCTTTGATTTCCTTCGGATAACCTGTGAGGATAACGGGTTTATGAAAATGTTTTTCAACTAGATAGCGTTCATGCTCTGATTGAAGATCAAGTCCCCAGTTAACCGGATACTCAAATTCCTGACCGCTGTCTTCGAGAATTTTGATAGCTTCTGTGTAGGTTAATCGTTCGAAATCCTGAGCAACAACTGAATTCAGACGATCGATCAGTTCAGCATCATACATTTTACAGAGGAATTCCAGATCATCCTTGCAGTTTTCAAGGGCATAGCGGATGAGGTATTTTAGGAAATCTTCTGCCAGATCCATATCATCAACGATATCACAAAACGCCATTTCGGGTTCTATCATCCAGAATTCGGCGAGATGCCGTGGCGTATTTGAATTTTCGGCACGGAATGTAGGTCCAAAGGTATAAACCTGCGACAAGGCAAGAGCACCGAGTTCGGCTTCAAGCTGTCCGGAGACCGTCAGATTGGTTTCTTTCCCGAAAAAATCCTGTGTATAATCTACTGAACCTGTTTCGGTTAAGGGTGGGTTTTTGGCATCCAGGGTAGTGACTCTGAACATGGCACCGGCACCTTCTGCATCCGAACCGGTTACAATCGGGGTATGCAGATAATAGAATCCGTTATCATTAAAGTACTTGTGAATGGCAAAAGCCATGGCATGGCGTACACGCAAAACCGCACCAAATGTATTGGTCCGCGGGCGGAGATGGGCAATTTCGCGGAGAAACTCAAGCGTATGTCCCTTCTTTTGCAGGGGATAGGTCTCAGCATCTGCACCCCCCAGAATTTCGATGGCTTTCGCCTGAAGTTCAACATTCTGGCCTTGTCCGGGTGATTCAACAAGGATTCCGTTAACAGCAATACAGGCACCTGTCGTAATATTTTTCAGCAACTCCTCATCAAACTGAGCGGTTTCTGCAACAATCTGTATATTGTGTATAATGGAGCCGTCGTTCAGGGCGATAAACGCTACATTTTTATTCCCTCTTTTGGTTCTCACCCATCCTTTAACAAGGTATTCCCTGCCAATCCATTCTTTTTCAGCCAGTTTAAGCAAATCGCCTATTCTGGTTCTTTTCAGCGGTTCCATCACAAAATTCTTTATTGGTTAAGGTTTTTTTAAGCAGGCGCAAAGGTAAAAAAAGAAACAATGGTTTAATTCGTAATTTTGTACTTCAATATAAAAAATAGTGGAACTAAAATCTATATCCGACTGGTTGCCTCACAATGAAAAGCTGTTTGTGATCAGTGGGCCCTGCAGTGCAGAGAACGAAGAGCAGCTTTTAATCACTGCCAGGCAACTGGCTGCGATCCCCGAAGTGAAAGTGTTGCGTGCCGGAATCTGGAAGCCAAGAACAAGGCCTGGTGGTTTTCAGGGTGCAGGCGAAATCGGTCTGAAATGGATGCAACAGGCCGGAAAGGAAACCGGTTTGCTTACTACAGTTGAGGTTGCAAATCCACAACATATAGAATTGGCGTTAAAATATGATATCGATATTTTGTGGTTAGGTGCCCGGACTGTGGTCAATCCCTTTTCTGTACAGGAAATAGCGGAAGCCCTGCATGGTGTGGATATTCCGGTAATGATTAAAAACCCGATTCACCCCGACGTCAAGCTTTGGATTGGGGCTATTGAGCGCATTAATCAAGCCGGAATCAACAGGATAATCGCCATTCACAGGGGATTTCATTACTTCAACAGACTGTCAACACGCAATTCGCCGATGTGGGAAATCCCGATCGAACTGAAACGCCAATATCCTAATTTGCCGGTATTTTGTGATCCGAGCCATATTTCCGGGAAACGCGAACATCTGGCCGGTATTTCACAGAAGGCACTCGACCTGGAAATGAACGGACTGATGATCGAATCCCACTACAATCCAGGCGTTGCACTGACCGATGCAGCCCAACAGATTACGCCTGCCGTTTTAAAGGAAATGATTGATCATCTCATTATCCGTCAGACAGGCGGATCTCCGGAATTGCAATCGAAACTCGACGCACTGCGGGCTGAAGTGGATAAAATAGATGCAGAACTCCTCAATATCCTGGCACAACGCATGCGGATTATTGATGAAATCGGGGATTACAAAAAGGAAAATGACATCACCATCCTGCAAATTAAACGCTGGCGGAATATTATTGTCGACCGGCTCGAAATCGGATTAAAAATGGGGCTAAGCAGGGATTTTCTTCAGGAAATGCTCGAACTGGTGCACAAGGAATCCATTCAACGCCAGATTGATATCATGAATAAAGAATCCAACCCAAAAATCTGATTAGTAGACAATCAGTTTTTTAGATCTGCTTTTACGGCCATTCTCAACCACCGAATAAAAATATACTCCCGGTTTCCATTCACTTACCTGAAGGTTAAAGTATCCAGTCTGTGAATCAGCCCGTTGCCAGAATACTATTTTTCCGCTTACATCGGTGACTTCCAGGTTAACTATGCCCGGATATTCTGATTTAAAAAATATACGGCAGTCGCTGTGTGTGGGATTTGGGATGGGCTCTGAGAGGGAAATTTCATTCGGAATATCAGTGATCCCGGTACCCGGAGTCAGTGCATTGATCCTGAAATCATCAAAATAAAAACCATCCAATTCAACAAAATTATCACTCATCAATGTAAACCGGAAATGTGCAGTGGTTCCGGCCCAGGCAGAAAGATCAATCTGCTCTTCAACCCAGGTGGTTTGAACACCATCGTAAACGGGCTCCATAAAAGCCTGGCTAAAAGTTCCTGTTTGTGTGTGGATACCGGTCAGGGCTGTCCAGCTAATCCCGTTGTTGGTGGATATTTTAATCTGCACAAAATCATAATCCGGTTCGAGTTCCCATTTTGCCCAGAACGAAAGGAATAATCCGGCTGAAGCGGGTAAACTTATTCCCTGATTTGTAGTTATGGAACTGTTTGTAAAAGATAAATATGGCCCGAATGGTGAATCTGTAATCGAAGCTGTGGCTGAATGGAAACTGCTGGTTGTATTATCCCAGTCACCTGTCCAGCCTGTTGTCGTGTTGCAACTATCCACAGAAATGGTCTGAAGACTGCCATAAATTTTTGTAATCGTATCAACCACAGTAATACTATTATAACTCAAACGAATCAGGTACTTCACTTCATCGCCCACCTCAATATCCGGAACAAGCTGATAATACACCGAATCATGACGGGTTTCCATGTACTGAAGATTTGTATACTGAACAGGTCCGCCAACTGACACAATATTGGTTCCAAGCGGCTCAATTTCAACCTGATAAGAGGCAGCCGTTTCCATTCCCAGTTTCTGAACATCAAACCAGAGCTTCCCATAGATATCCGGCAGGTTAAAAGCGGTCTTATCAAAGACAACAGCATGATCCAGGCATAGAAGAGCAGCGTTCAGGTTCTGACTCATGTTCTGGTGGCAGAGCGGAATAATATTTTCGGGAGCCGGCCAGAAGCCATCATCTCCGGATCCTACTTCAGGGGTGTAGGCCAGAATTTTTGATTTGGTAGTTTGTTCCCCGTACATCCAGTCATCCGATCCGCCATTGGTCATGTAGATAGCTGTAGCGCCCGGACCATAATAATAATGGTTATCCTGTGTCATCAGGGCGGCATAGGCCGAAAAGATACTATCGTCAGGCGTCAGGGGAGTCACATCAGTATAGCCCCAGGGATAAAGGAGTTTATTGGCATAACTATGGTAGTTGAGACACAGCCGGAAATTATGTGCATTGCAGAAATCACGGATATTCTGTGTTTCCGGTTCCGAGAATGCTGATGCTCCACGATAGGTTTCTTCATTGGGATCCGGTGATGAACCTTGATCATCAAGACCCCACATGTAGCCATAGTTCCGGTTGATATCAATCCCGAATGCCCCTCCTGTATTTCTTCTGTTTTTACGCCAGTTGCCTCCACCCTGTGGGTTGGTCAGCTGATTATATACATATCCGTCAGGGTTAATAACCGGAACAAAGTACAGTTCAGCATTATCAACAATATATTTTACCCGGGCATCAGTTTCATAATTTTCGAGGAGATACCACATATAATAGAGCAACTGCTGTACACCGATCGGTTCGCGGGCATGATGAACTGCAGTATACAGAACTTCGGGCTCTGACTCGTCGACAAGCGGATTATCCGAAATCTTCATCCATTGTATGGGTCGGTTTTCGATGCTGTTGGTTGATGAAATAGATTGTCTGGGTTTCACCAGATTCGGGTACAACAGAGCCATTGAATCAAGCTGGGCCTGGATTTGCTCAAAGGTGCAAAAACCACCCATACTTCCCAGATAAAAGTGATCAGGAACAGGATAAACAAGGTCCTGTATCCCGAGTTTATTGAGGAATCCCGGGCTGTTTATGGATTCGAGATAGCGATTCCTGTAAAAGGAGGCAACATCCTGAATGCGAATCTCACAAGGGATTCCTGCATTCTTAACCCGCATAATTTCATCCTCATACAAATCCGTTATCAGAAATCTCCCTTCTTCAACAATTCCTTCTTCCAGGGGGATACCAAGCTGCGAAAGGGTTTCGATATAAGCTGGATTAATACTTATTTTAACACTTGACGAAATTTGAGCCAGTGTTGGTAAAACTGCTGTAATAAGCAGGGTTATGAAAAGGCTAAATTGTTTTTTCATGGCTGGGGGTTTAGGAAAAAGACAGGGATAATCGGAAAGGTTGTTTATTTCCATTCGAAACTTTGGATCAGGTGATTGAGATCATCTGTCACAAAATCAATAACGGGCTGAAGACTGTCGTTGTTGGGAACTGAATTAAAATACAAAGCTCCTCTGAGGAAATGTTTTGTACTGTCAGTCAGATAGAATTGATAGGAACTGGCCGTATTGGTTCCGGAAATAAGATAAATGGTACCATATACCCTCTGACCTGGCTTACTGACCAGAATTTCTTCGATCCCGTCAGATTTGGGCATGTGTTTTAGCACCAAAGTTCTTGAATCCTCGCAATACCGGCTCAGATTGTTGTTAACAGGCAGATAACTCAGATAACAACTGCCTTTGAATCCCGGGAAATTCAAGTCAATCCATGCGGGTCTGCCAAGTGAATCGTTTTTTGGCAGGATATTGGCATACGCAGGATATTCAAAGCGATAGGGTATGGGAAGGGAGTCAAATACCCGATACTGTCTTTCCGGCATATCGATCCGGAAAAATCCGCGGGGTTTGGGAACATCGTCATTGCGGCACGACTGCAAAGTAATGACCAAAAGGAGGAATATAATCCGGATCTCAATTTTAATCAATGCTCGCATCGGAAAGAGTGATTTTAACTTTTTTAATTTTTCGTTTATCGGCAGCTTCAATGCGAAACAGAAAACGGCTGAACGCGATTTTTTCGTTTTGTTCCGGGATTTTCCCGACAATTTCGAGTATCAATCCGGCCAGTGTACCCGAATCACCTTTGACTTCATCAAAGCTTTCATCATCAATATCCATTAAGCGGCAAACATCGGTGAGCGGGGCTTCGCCCGGAAAAATATAGTTATGGTCATCGAGCTTCGAATAATTCAGGTTTTCGGATTCAAGATCGAACTCATCATTAATTTCACCTACAATTTCTTCAATAATATCTTCGAGTGTAATAATTCCGCTGGTTCCTCCGTATTCATCCACAACAACAGCCAGGTGGATTTTTTTCTTCTGGAACTCCTCGAGTAAATCGCTGATCTTTTTATTTTCGGGTATAAAGAAAGCCGGACGAATCAGATTTAACCAGTTAAAATTTTCTTTCGAGCCGATTAAGGGGAGTAAATCCTTGATATACAACACGCCAATAACCTTGTCAAGGTTATCTTCAAACACAGGAATACGGGAATAACCTGCATCCAGAACACGCATTAACATCTCGTCGTAAGTAAGTATGTTTTCAAGTGCAGTAATATGGACGCGGGGTTTCATGATCTCTTTCACATCAATTTCACTGAAACTCACAATACCCCGTAAAATCTTTTTCTCATCTGCCGGAGTATCCTCATTGGTTGTAATATCAATGGCTTCTTCGAGTTCGCTCAGTGAGATATTCATTCCTTTCCGGGCAATGCTTTTATCAACAAAATTGGTTGAATTGATCAGAACTGTACTGACAGGATTCCAGAGCCGCTGCAGCAAAAAAATCGGTTTGGCCATAAAGAGTGCAACTTTCATTGGTTGATGTGTTGCATACACTTTGGGCAGAACTTCTCCAAAGAAGAACAACAGAAATGTAAGCACAATAAGCTGCAATACAAAGACTAAAACGGGATGCGCATGCACATCAAAGAGAGCGGAAATAAGATAGGTAGAAATCAGAATGATCGAGATATTGACAAAATTGTTGGAGATAACAATAGTCGCCAGAAGTTTTTTAGGATTTTGCAACAAGCGTGCTACCAGGTCATCTTCGGGGCTGTCATTGGTACGAAGGTCTTTTATCTGGTTGGTTTTCAGCGAGAAAAATGCTGTTTCAGCCGCTGAAACCATCGCACTGAGCAGGAAAAGGATTACGACTAGAAGTAAACCAAAAACGAGTCCGCTGTTGAACTCCCCGGAAAAGACCCGGAGTATTACCATAAGAGCGTAATCAAAATTGTCAGAATCAGTAAGTTCCAAAATCAAATTTATTGAATAAATGCAAAAGTACTAAAAAAATGAAAGAGGCTGTCGCAAACGGGCAGCCTCTTTTCAGATTAAACAGATCATCCTTAGAATGGCAGATCATCTTCCTGTGGTGCCAGATCAACTGACCCCTCATTACTCACCTCTGTATTTCCACCGGACTCATACTCACCTGTTCCCTGTCCCTTTTGTCCGCCGGAACCACTTCCCAACATCTGGAAATTATCGCCCAGAATCTCTGTTGTATACCTTTTGTTACCCTCTTTATCCTCCCATTGACGGGTTCTGATTCTTCCTTCGAGAAAAATCAAGGATCCTTTTTTTAACCACTTTTCGGCAATTTCAGCCAATTTGCTCCAGACAACAATATTATGCCATTCTGTGTGCTGTACGCCTTCTTTGTTTTTAAAGTTGTCGGTGGTTGCAAGCGAAAAATTCGCCTTTTTTAATCCGTTTTCAAAATTTTGTACTTCCGGATCTTTCCCTAAATGTCCTACAAGAATTACCTTGTTTACTCCGTTTGCCATGTCCTTGTGTTTTGATTGTGAATGATTATCTTGTTTTACAAATATATATACGATTTCTGACACCCAAGTCGGAAGCAAAATTCTAAAAAAAATCAAAATATTTTTTTCTATATTTCTATGTCTCTGTTTTTCAGTACTTTAAAAAGTTATGAATATACTTTTCAATCAATCTGGGGACAGGGAAACGCGAAATTTCAGGCAAAATAGTTAATAAGTAATTGTCTTCCTGCCGAAATGAGTCATCAAAATCACACTGAATATCCACGAACCAGCAATGCAGTTTCTGGTGAGTGAGCAGATGCACCAGAGGACCCTGCATTGTTTTAAGCACAAAAGGCAAGGGTTTCAGAACTGATTCAATTTCCGGAATATAATTCACCGGGTCTGAGTCCGGTGGCTCCTGCAGTTCAATCAGCGGGAAATCAAAAAGCCCTTTCCAGATATCCTTTCCGGTTCTTTTCTTCAAAATGATACCTGATTTCGGGTTCTGAATAACAAGGTAAAGGAAGTATCGGTTGCGAACATTTACTTTTGGGGATTTAACCGGGAATTGAGTAGTTATCCCCAGTTCCCTTGCCCGACAACCTGCAGAAACAGGGCATGCAAAACAATCCGGGTTTTGAGGTTTACAGACCATCCCTCCGATTTCCATTAAAGCCTGATTGAACACTGCAGGAGAATTCTTATCAATTTCAGGGATAAGAAATGATCTGATCTCCTGCTTTAGTTCCTTTTTGCCGACAGGTATTGATAGTGCCAGATACCTCGAAATAAAACGGATTACGTTTCCGTCGATCACAGGATGGGGCAATCCAAAGGCAATTGATGCAATGGCACTGGCCGAATAATCGCCAATACCTTTCAATTCCAGAAGTCCGGCATAGGTTGAGGGGAAATTCCCATGATACCTATTATAAACAATTCCTGCAGTTTCATGTAGATTTCGAGCCCTCGTATAGTAACCCAAACCCTGCCAGAGCTTTAAAACCTCTTCCAAAGAGGCCAAAGCAAGGTCTTTTACCCCCGGAAATCGGTCGCAAAAGCGCAAATAATAAGGCAATCCCTGTTCAACCCTGGTTTGTTGCATAATAATTTCAGCCAGCCAGATTTTGTATGGATCGGCTGTATCCCGCCATGGCAGGTCACGTTTGTTCGTGTTATACCATGTTATAATGAGATTGGCGAATGACATTCTGCAAAAATATTTGATAAAAACTGAATAATTTTAAGAATCTTTTCTCACAAAATAAAAAAATCTTATATTTGCACCCCAATAAAAAATTTAGTATCAAATCATTAAAATACTTTTTGGTATGACGAAAGCAGAAATCGTTAACGAAATCGCTAACAAAACTGGAATAGAAAAAGTTGCAGTACAGGCAACCGTTGAAGCATTAATGGATGTTGTAAAAGGCGCCATGATTGACGGTGATAATGTATATCTCAGAGGGTTCGGAAGTTTCACGATTAAAAAACGTGCACAGAAGACCGGTCGCAACATTTCACGGAACACAACCATCATTATCCCGGAACATAACATTCCTGCTTTCAAACCTGCAAAGAGTTTTATGCATGATGTTAAAAATAAAGTAAAGTAGTTTTATCATTCAATAACAGTGCGATATGCCGAGCGGAAAGAAAAGGAAAAGACACAAAATGGCCACCCACAAACGTAAAAAACGTTTGAGGAAGAACAGACATAAAAAGAAATAATTTCTTTTTGATTTTCAGCCTGTCCAATAACCCGGACGTTGTATCTTTCTTTTCTATGAAACAATGTCGGGGTTTTTGGACAAGTTGTTTTTATCCGGTTAGCAACGCTAGCTGTTTTTGTGGTTAATTTAGACCTGAGATTGTATTGTGTGTAGAAAAAGAACTTCCGGATGATTCGGGATCTGGTCATTAATTCAACACCTACCGGAGTTGAGATCGCTCTTCTGGAGGATAAACTTCTTGTAGAATTACACAAGGAGAAGAGTAATAATAACTATTCGGTCGGAGATGTTTATCTGGGCAAGGTCAAGAAGATTATGCCCGGATTGAATGCTGCATTTGTGGATGTCGGGTATGAAAAAGATGCCTTCCTACATTACCTCGATCTGGGCCCGCAGATTAAATCACTTATTAAATATGTAAAGCTTGCCCAGAATAACAAGGAAGAAATCCTTGGGATGGATAGTTTTAATGTTGAAGATGATATTGAAAAAGGGAATAAAATCTCCTCAGTTCTCAATCCTAACCTCCAGATTCTTGTACAGATTGCCAAAGAACCAATTTCGTCGAAAGGCCCCAGAGTTACTTCTGAAATTGCTTTTGCCGGACGATATCTGGTTTTGGTTCCTTTTGCCAATAAGGTTTCCATTTCACAAAAAATTAAGAGCGTTGAGGAACGAAATCGCCTCAAACGTCTCATTAATAGTATAAAACCGAAAAATTACGGGGTCATAATCCGTACTGTTGCCGAAAACAAAATGGTTGCTGATCTCGATACCGACCTGAAAAATCTGGTGGTTAAATGGGAATCAGTAGCGAAAAAACTGGTTTTGGCAAAACCCCCGCAAAAAGTGGTCAGTGAGCTTGATAAAGCCAATGTTATTCTGCGCGACCTGCTGAATGCCTCATTCAACAGTATCACAGTTAATGATCAGCTCATTTTTGAAGATATCAATCAGTATCTCCTGCAGATTGCACCGGATAAAGCCAATATCCTCAAACTCCATAAAGGTCGTGTTCCTCTATACGAAAGTCTTGGCGTTGAAAAACAGATCAAAAGTTCATTCGGAAAGGTCGTTACAATAAAAAGCGGTGTTTACATCGTTATTGAACATACCGAAGCCATGCATGTCATTGATGTCAACTCCGGACATAAAATGAACACCGACATGAACCAGGAGCAAAATGCACTGGAAGTCAACCTCGAAGCAGCAAAAGAAGTGGCCCGCCAACTCCGCTTACGGGATATGGGCGGAATAATTGTTGTCGATTTTATTGATATGAATGAAGGCGTGAATCGCCGCTTGCTTTTTGAGAAGCTTCGCGACGAAATGTCGAAAGATCATGCCAAACATACGATACTTCCACCTTCCAAATTTGGACTGGTTCAGATTACCCGGCAGCGAGTCCGTCCGGAAATGAATGTGCAGATTCTGGAGAAATGCCCGGTTTGTGATGGTACCGGAGAAATCAAACCCAGTATCATCTTTATTGATGAAGTGGAAAATAATATACGCTACCTTTTACAGGAGCAAAATGAAAAATCACTTTCCATTGGTTTCCATCCGTTTATTTATTCCTATCTCACAAAGGGACTGTACTCAAAACGGATGAAATGGTATTTCCTTTTTGGGAAATGGATAGAGCTAAAATCAGTCGCTTCTTATCATTTCCTTGAATACCATTTCTTTAACCGGACTGGGGACGAAATTAAAATGTAATCCGAAAAATTCTTTTATGAATATAGTCGTAAGTGGTATACGCCCAACCGGGAATCTCCACCTGGGAAACTATTTTGGAGCAATCCGCAATTTTGTAAAAATGCAGGAAGAAAATCAGTGTTTCTTCTTTATTGCTGATTATCATTCTCTTACAACCCACCCCACGCCGGGCGACCTGCATGGAAATATCCGCATGGTACTGGCCGAATTCCTGGCAACAGGTCTCGATCCCGAAAAAGCCACGCTCTATGTTCAAAGTGATGTTCCGGAAGTAGCCGAATTGTATCTGCTGCTGAATATGAATGCCTATGTCGGGGAACTGGAACGCTGTACCTCTTTTAAAGATAAAATCAGACAACAGCCCGATAATGTAAATGCGGGTCTATTGACTTATCCTACACTGATGGCAGCGGATATTATTATCCACAAAGCCCATAAAGTTCCGGTTGGCAAGGATCAGGAACAACATCTTGAAATGACCCGGACATTCGCCCGTCGGTTCAACCGCATGTATAACCATGAATTCTTTCCGGAACCTGTTGCCTACAATTTCGGAGAGGATCTGGTAAAAATTCCTGGTCTCGACGGCAGTGGTAAAATGGGCAAATCAGAAGGCGAAGGAAATGCCATTTTCCTGGTCGACAGTCCGGAGGCCATTCGTAAAAAAATGATGCGGGCTGTAACTGATGCCGGTCCAACAGAACCGGGCCAGCCCAAAGTACAGGCTGTAGCCAACCTGTTTAGCATGTTGAAAATCATGTCGAAACCCGAAACACTGGCCTTTTTTGAGGAAGAATACAACCAATGCCGTATTCGCTATGGTGACATGAAAAAACAACTTGCCGAAGATATTATCCTGTTTACTGCACCTATCCGTGAAAAAATCATCGCAATCAGCAGCGATGAAGACTATCTTCGCAGGGTAACAAAACTGGGTGCTGAGAAGGCAAGAGCCAGTGCATCCCAAACAATAAAAGAAATCAGAGAAATCATTGGTTTTAAATCATTTTAAATAAGCAAGAAATCCGTTGCAGGGTCTTGCAGATTTGCCGGCATTGATTAAATTTGAACATTCTAAAAATCCACGGTTTCTAACTTAAAAACTGCTGTTATGGTTAATCTATCGACGCGTTACATGGGTCTTCAACTGAATAACCCGCTTGTTGTCGGAAGCTCAGGTCTTACCAATTCGATCGCCGAACTCAAAGAAATTGCTGCAAAAGGAGCCGGAGCCGTTGTTCTCAAGTCCATTTTTGAAGAACAAATCCGCCATGAAACCGAACGCATGGTGAAAGAACAGGGTGGCAAAATGGATGCCATGAACAAAGGATTTGATGATATTATGTCTTCGCGGTCATACGATTACGATGAAGCCATGAGTTATATCAGCAATTTCGCCAAGGAACATACCCTGGGAGATTACCTCAAGTTTATAGAGGAAGCAAAAAAAGCCATCGATATCCCCATAATTGCCAGCATCAATTGTGCATCCTCCTATGACTGGACCTATTTCGCCCGACGTATAGAAGCAGCCGGTGCAGATGCCCTTGAACTCAATATTTATTTGTTACCTACGGATATCACAAAGGATTCTGCATTTTATGAAGCCATCCTTTTTGATGTTGCTGATAAGGTTTTGAAACAGGTAAAAATTCCGGTTGCCATGAAAGTAAGTTACTATTCAACAGCACTGGCAAAAACAATGGTTGATCTGTCGAATACCGGGATTAAAGGCCTGGTTCTGTTTAATCGTCCTTTTCAACCGGATATCAATATTGAAACCCTTGAAATTACAGCCTCACACATATTGAGTAACCCTGTTGAATATGCCCATACCCTTCGGTGGATGGCGATTTTAGGCGGAAAAACAGGCTGTGATCTGATTGCATCAACCGGTATTCATGACTATGAAAGCGCTATAAAACAAATTCTGGCCGGTGCTCAGGCATTCCAGGTTGCATCCGTTTTGTATAAACAGGGATTTGATCAGATTGCCAATATTCTGACTGGTATGAAACAATGGATGGAAAAGAAGAACTTTAATTCTATTGAGGATTTCCGTGGAAAACTCAGTCAGAATAATGTTCAGAACCCGGCTGCCTATGAACGTGTACAGTTTATGAAACTGTATTCAAAAATCGTTTAATTTCTTACTCCAGCAAAAAATCCTTTGAGTGCTTTACAATCTTTCCCTCTACAGTAAAGTAGACGGATTCGGCTATATTATTGCACAGAGCCGTGATTCGTTCGATCTGACTGAGAATTAACACCAGATTGGTGGCTACAATTACAACATCATAGGATTTTTGGGTCATCTCTTCCACAATTTTGGCTGAAATCTCCCGGGTTCGGTTCTTCAGAGCCTGAGAACCTTCAAAAATATCTTTTACCAGAACTGTCCGGTTATTTTGAATCAGGTTGTCCATATTTTTCAATAACCGAATGGTATCATTGGCAATTTCCTCAATCCCGAGTTCAATCAAAACATCTTTATAATCAACAAATGTATTCACCCGTTTTGCAATGAATACACCCAGATCACCCATACGCTCCAGATCGTTATTGATCTTCAGGGCTGACATGATAAAGCGGAGATCCGTAGCAATAGGTTGTGTTAACGCCAGAATACGCTGACACAATTTGTCAATTTTGACATCCAGCTGATCTACCTTATTATCCAGGTCAATAACTTCTTCAGCAAGCTTCACATCAGTATTGATCAAGGCCTGCATAGTTTGTTCCATCTGTTGTTCAACCAGTGTGGCCATCTGGTGAATCCGGTCTTTCAGTTTATTCAGTTCCTGTTCGAAATGTCGTTCCATAGGGTTGAATTATTGCACAAAATTAGCCAAAACGGCCTGTAATATAATCTTCGGTCTGTTTTTTTCCGGGGTTGGTGAAAATGTCTTTGGTTTTGTCCATTTCAACCAATTCACCAAGATAGAAAAAAGCGGTATAATCACTAACCCTGGCAGCCTGCTGCATATTGTGGGTTACGATAATAATGGTATAATTTTCTTTCAATTCATGAATCAGCTCCTCGATTTTTGCTGTACTGATGGGATCGAGCGCACTGGCTGGTTCATCCATGAGAATAACTTCAGGTTCTACTGCTAAAGTTCGTGCGATACACAAACGTTGCTGCTGTCCACCCGATAATCCCAATGCAGAATCATACAACCTGTCCTTTACTTCATCCCAGATAGCAGCTTTTTCCAGCGATTTGACAACAATTTCTTCCAGTACCTTCTTGTCGTTGGTGCCGTTAATTCTGGGACCGTACGCCACATTGTCGAATATCGATTTGGCAAATGGATTTGATTTTTGAAAAACCATACCCACTTTTTTCCGCAGGTTTACAACATCAATCTGCTTGTCATAAATATTCAGGCCATCAATTAAAACTTCACCTTTATAGTTGAACGACGGAATCAGGTCATTCATGCGATTAAGGCTGCGCAGAAAGGTTGACTTTCCACAGCCCGAAGGACCAATGAAGGCAGTGACCTTATTATTCGGGATATCAATGGAGGCGTTGTTGATGGCCATTTTTGTCCCGTAAAAAATGGAAAGATCTTTGGTTTGAACCTTTATGTCTTTCATACTCAATAATTCCTTATTTAATTATACTGTTTGCGGCGTATCCGTGAGCGGATAATAACGGCAATAAAATTCAGTGAAAAAGTTAATACTAACAAAACCAGCGTGGTAGCAAACTGGATTGGCATCGTTTCATCCACATTGGATGATTGGGTAGACATAATATATACATGGTATCCGAGAGACATAAACTGATCATGGAGTGTTCCGGGCAAGGTTGCCAGATAATAAGCGGCACCGGTAAACAGGATAGGTGCAACCTCACCGGCTCCTCTGCCAACAGCCAGAATGGTACCTGTTAAAATACCATGCATGGATCCGGGAATAACGATTTTCCTGATGGTTTCCCATTTGGTAGCACCCAGTGCCAGACTGGCCTCCCGGTATTCTCGCGGTACAGTTTTCATGGCTTCTTCCACCGAAACAATCACGACCGGTAAGGTTAATAACGCCATCGTCAGACTTGCCCATAAAATGCTGGGTTGTCCCCAGACTACCTGCCCGCCCATAAAGGCTGTATCAATCCCTCCACCGATAAATTTGATAAAGAAACCCAGTCCGAATAAACCGAAAATGATAGACGGTACAACGGCAAGTGTTCTTACTGCAAAACGAATGGCTTTGGCGATGACTGATTCTTCGCGGGCATATTCGGTAAGATAGATGGCTGTAATGGTTCCAAAGGGAACAGCCACAATCGACATAATAATAACCAGAAGTGCTGTTCCATAGATAGCGGGGAAGATCCCGCCTTTGGTCATACCATCTTCCGGGAAACTGGTGAGAAATTCCCAGCTGATCAGGTCTTTTCCTCCAATAATGACAATAATAAAGATAATTAGTATTGTGGCAATAATGGCCAAAACACTGAGCAGGGTTACGCCGATTGCGAGTTTGTCTTTAATTTCTCTTGCTTTCATGGCTATTTCCCCTGAATCCGTTTCATTAATTTGCCTTTGATATAGAACTCGGCAACGGCATTAATGAAGAAAGTGAATAAAAACAATAAGGCACCAATCAGAAATAAGACTGAATAATGTGTATCTCCGAAAACCACTTCAGCCATTTCAGCACCTATGGTTGCAGATAACGTTCTGACGGAATCGAAAGGATTGGCACTTACCATGGCTGCATTTCCTGTGGCCATCAGTGCGATCATGGTTTCACCGAAAACGCGACCGGTTCCAAGGAGTATTGCGGCAAATATTCCCGGTGTGGCTGCAGGAAGTACAACATTAATGGCTGTTTGCCACTTTGTTGCACCAAGTGCCAGACTCGCCTCGGTATAGGATCTTGGAATGGCATTGAGTGCATCTTCCGTAATCGTATAAATAATCGGTATGGCAGCCAATGCAAGGGCAACACCTCCTACAAAGGAGTTCAGACGGGTGCTGTAACCAAAGAAATCCTGAAAAACACTGGCCATTACCATTAAAGCAAAGAAACCAATCACAACACTGGGGATACCGGCCAGCAATTCGATGGCCGGTTTGATGGTTTCACGAGCCCATTTGGGAGCAAAAGTAGAAGAATACAATGCGGCAAGTATCGCCAGAGGAGCTGCAATCAGAATTGCTATGAGTGTCAGTTTAAAGGTTCCTACAATAAGCGGGAGTAAACCATAACGCGGGCGATCCGAAACCGGAAGCCAGTCGCGGTCTTTTAATGTCCGGATGGCTGATCTGTTTTCGCTTTCAGCCGGGGCTGCACTTACAACGGTTTCTTCGGTCGTTCCCATCGTTGACGAGTCAACAACATCGCCATATGTTTCCTGCTGAAGTTCTTCAGTACCACCATAGGTCTCCTGCTGCTGTTCTGTTGAACCATAGGCTTCAGGCTGCAATTCGGTACCACTTCCATAGGTCTCCTGTCCGCTGCTGTTGGTTTCATCGGTTACAAGTTCAACAGATGTCTTCGCTGCAGTATCCTTGAAATTAAAAATTCCAAGGCTTTCGCGGAACACAAAAAAGAAAATCAGGATGATAATGGCAATAGACAGAAAGGCCACAGAGGATATAATCTTCTCTGCAAGATATTCACTCCATCTGAATTTCTTCTTTAGCGATTCTTCTGTAAAGACAAATCGTTTACCGGTTTTTTTTGCCATAGCACAAATATAAAGAAAAGGCCCGGTTTAAGGTTTCCGGGCCTTCTTTTTTTAATTATTTTACCGGGAAGTAGCCAACTTCTGTTACCATTTTTTGTCCTTCCGGACTGAGCATCCAGTCGATAAAGGCTTTCATGCTTCCGGTAGGGCGGTTGCGGGTATACATATATAAATAACGTGAAATCGGATACAGGTTTTTCTTTACATTTTCCGGGGTGGGTTCATAAGCCGGACTTTTCGCGTCTTTCTTTACCTTAATGTGCTTAACACCTGCGGCATAAGCAGCTCCGCCATAACCAATACCATATTTGTCTTTTTTAACAGCGTTCACAACAGCTGCAGTACCGGGTAAGGTCTGGCAATTGGCGGCATAATCGCCTTTTACGACATTGTCCTTAAAGAATACATAAGTACCGGAACTGTTCTCACGGCCATACAGTTTGATTTCGGTATCCGGTCCGCCAACCTGTTTCCAGTTGGTAACCTTACCTGCAAAAATATCGCTGATCTGTTTCAATGTCAATTCATTTACCGGGTTGGTAGCATGAACATACACTGTAATCCCGTCTTTGGCACAAGGGATTTCCACGCCTAAAGTATTGTATCTCTGTTTCAGCTTTTCGATCTCTGTTTTCTTCATCGGACGGCTCGAATTGGCGATATCGGTTGATCCGTTGATCAGCGCTGAAATACCGGTTCCGGAACCTCCGCCTGTAACCTGAATGGATACATTGCTGTTCTTTTTCATATAAACTTCAGCCCATTTTTGTGATAAAATCACCATGGTATCCGAGCCTTTTACTGTCACTTTATCGACTGGCATGAATGACATAGCAGCAACAAAAACAACAAGTAACATACTGATTAATAAATTCCTTTTCATTTTTTATAGTTTATGGGTTTGTGTTAGGTCTGATTAAAATTTGGCTTGTAAGCGTAAAGTTAGAATATTCTGCGGGAAAACTTTGCTGTAATCCAGGAAATCTGTTTTCCCGTTTACGGTATAGGAAGATGTTAAATTTGAGTTTCCGGCTGCATCTTTACTAACCGTTTCGTTTACCGGCATTCTGTAGGCAAGCGTTACCCGGATATTATCATCAAAATAATAGTGCCATGCAAACGTGAGTGAGCTATATGCTAAATCTGAAATACCACTTTTAATGGATGTTTTGTTGGTGGTTTTAACCGTTGTGGTGGTTAAAGTTGTTGAATTGGTTGTCTGCTCAGTTTTGCTTGAGGATTCAGAGGTTTCATATTTTTTAGTGGCCATGATGTCACTGCCACTGATATCGCCATTTGGATCATACACATCATAGCGCATGGCGAACTGGTTCTTTTTACCCACATTCTTGATCAGGTAAACGTAATAACCGGAGAAATTGGTAGAAAGGTTCGGAGTTGTTGTATTGGTTATAGTGGTATTGGTAGTAATCAGCAAACTGTCGTTGCGAATGATTTGTGCAGTAGATGTTGCTGTGCTGCTTACTTTAGAACCCGGCAGGATATTAGAACCCCATAGGTATTCGCCCTTTACAGCCAAACCACCGAGAAGATCAAGATAAACCTGCATTTCGGCTCCAAACCAGCTGCGTTTCAGGCTTTCTCCAATTTCGATATCCTTATCGAAAGTGTAATCACCCTTTATAACCGAAGCTGCATTGGCTTTTACATTACCGAAATAGGCATGGGCACCAAAATCAAGACCACCCAGATTACCCAGTTTTACAGAGTAGGTTGCCCGGGCCATAATGTCTTTGAAATTGTCATAATCCTTATTGCTGTTATTACCACCGGCATAAGTCAGATAATCGTTGCCATTTAATAAAGCCAACTGAACTTTAAGGGGGATGTTAATGGGATTATATTCGAGTTTTGCACCCAGTGCGCGTTCGCCAGGATAGAGAGCACGGATCACATCGGAACGTTCAGGAACTTCACGCTGACTGGATGAATATTCTACTTCATAATTGGGGCGGTTGAATAGACCGGCTGTGAGGGTAAACCGTTTGGTCCAGCGATCATTCAGGGTTACGTAAGCATCTTTCAGCGAAACACCGGAAGGAAGAAAATCGGGCTGAACCACGAATTTAACACCTTCAGAAGTTTCATACGCTACTTTTAGCCGGGCACGGCGGATTGAAATACTTGCTGAAGGATATTCCTTTGCATTCTCGGTTTGTTCCCACTGAGACTGGATATACCCCGAAATTTTAATTTTATTATGCTTCGCTACATCTCCTTCGGTAACCAGCATCCGCTCATCCAATCCGTTTAAGCGGTCGTTCATTTCGGAAAGTTTTTCCTTAATGGTGTCAGTAGGTTGTTGTGCCATCGTTACTGTGTTAATCAGGAGCACAAATAAAATCAAAGAGAAAAATTTAGCCATGTTTTTTGTGTTAGGTTATTATTAATCTAAAAATCTGGCACAAAATTAGAACCTTCTGTCCCCACAGCGGTTAGGCTATTGTTAAGTTAATATTAAGTTAATGTTAAGCCGGGTTGTAAATTTACTCGTAAATAGCCTATAATCAACGCATGACAGAGATGAACCCTTCCAATTAGCAGAAAATTATCCTTAATTTAATCTTTAGTATATATTTTTACCTGTCCACCCAGCTTAACGATGCTGGTAATTCCATCCGGACGCAGTTGTATCTTCCCCAGTTTCAGGGTTTCGATCATTCCGTCAATATAAATGTTACTGATTAGCGGCACACTTTTAATATTCTCCTGCAATAATTTCCGGGATGCCTCGAGCTGTTCGGCCATTGGAAACTCGAGGTTCTGTTGTATCATTTTCAGCAGATAGCTTTTCAGGATCCAGCTTCCGCTTTTGGCCAGAACATTCCGGGTTTTGATGTCGAAATCAACATCTGTAAGCTGAATGCTTTGCTTCTCATCATTATAAACAGGAATAGCCGTCAGATACAGATCCCCTTTCAGACTACCGGCAACAATCAGATGAACAATCATGTGGTCGTTATTGCCATACACATCGGCATCCTTTATAAGGAGTGTATACTTGCCCTGCTGGAACGACTTGTTATTCAGATAGGATTTCGCAAATTCATTGGCTTTCGTGTAGGGAATATCGACTGCCAGATTAATGAGGAATCCTTCGGGTAGTTTGGGTTTAAGTTCGAGTTTCCCGAGCGGAACCGGATTGGAGGTCACCGGTTCTCTGCCCACACTGGCTTCGGTGATGCTTTTGATGGTCAGTTGTTGTTTGAGCATCCCGCCGCTGCCTTTGATCTGGGTACTCTGGATTTCCTGAGGCGTAACCTTCAGCCAGATGTTGTATTCATCGTTTACTTTAACCGGTTTCTGAACCACCTTCCAGGCCTCGGCAATAAATTTGCGGGTATCGAGATTATCCTTAATTCCCTGATCAATCTGTTTGTTGATGGTTTTCTGGTTGGCTTTGAGCAGGAGATCGGCAATCAGGGTAATGGGAATTTCGACCATTCCCACCTTGACAACCGGTGAACTCAGCCATTCATAGCCATCGGATGTGGTTACCGTAGTGACTGTCCAGTCGGGATTGAGGGTTAAGGTAGATTTGAATTTAAGGGCAATTTCGGCATTGATTTCCTTGTAATCCGAAACACTGAGCCCGAATTTACTGATTTTATAACCGGCTTTCACCCACAATTTCAGGGGGATGCGATAGGAAAGCACATTTTCGTTCAGTCCAAGTTTAAAGTCTTCCTTTTTCCAGGCTTTCACGGCTATGTTATCACTCAGATCATCATCTTCATAGATCAGACCTGTGAGCTTATCGTTCAGCAGTTTTTCGAGGGTAGCCAGCTTCACTTCGAGCGGAATACTGATATAGGAAGATTCCAGCTGGATGGCCACGGGATTGTATTGTTCTGCGGGTTTCTCCGGTTTAACACTGGCGCAACTGCTGATCAGTACAGCAAAAGAGACGGTAAGAAGAAAGAAAGATACCCTTGAAAACGGCATGTTCATACCTTGAATTATTAATCGTTAGCTCTTGCAAAGGTACGCAATCACCGAAATGAACAATTTTTTTGATTGTTAATTGGGATTTACTACTTTTGCACCCGCAATGGTCTCGTGGCCGAGTGGTTAGGCAGCGGTCTGCAAAACCGTCCACAGCGGTTCGACTCCGCTCGAGACCTC
>CAYLTH010000037.1:0-24111 GCA_964386485.1 uncultured Bacteroidales bacterium
ACGATTGAAGGAAGCATTACCCTCTTTATTGACCAGTCAGAAGTCTATGTGAATTTTGATCTGACAGGTGCAGATACCGGAATCTATCATGTGGTAGCCAATAAATTCTGTGGTGGCATGGCTACGCTGGAAAACGGATTTCAAATCGAAAGCGGACAGACCCCCAACCTGATGGTGAATGTTTACCAGCCTTCAGCCATGGGGACCAACGGAGTTTCCACCCTGCAGATTGAGTTCACAAATGCAGGCAATACAGATCTGGTTGCACCGGATTGTGAATTTCTGAGTTTAAAAGATGCACCGGTATCCTTAACCTATCAGGGTTTATCCTCCGGATTAACCAGTCTGGTCTTGCAATTCCGCGAACCCAGCGGCCCGCCTGATATATTGCGACCCGGGATGAGCGGGACCATCATCGTGTATATTAAAGCCTCAAAGGCCCTGGTGTTTACTTTAAAGCTTCCGAATTATTAACAGATTTACAATTTATATTATGAAAAAATTATTCCTGTATCCAATATTGCTTTCCGGCTTTCTGTTTCTGTCATTCTCCATCATAGCGCAGGAAGAGGCTCCGGTTGAAGACGGACTTGCCGGACCTGATGTTCATACCTGTAAAATGAATAATCAGACACGGCCGGTTAAAATTGGTCCTGCCAGTGGTGGAGTAAAAACAAGCTGTTACTATTGGACTCCGGAAGCTGGTCTGAATGATCCTCATATTCCGAACCCGACAGCAACTCCTTCTTCAACAACAACCTACACCTTAAAAATAGTTTTTGAAGATTTTACGGCAGAACTCACAGACCAGGTGACTGTTTATGTAGATGTCATTAATGGTTTTACCATAACAAATAAAACCTGTTGCTTTAAGCCGGGGGCAAGTATAACAACCAAGGATTTTAACATTACAACGGATCCTCCCGGTCTCGAAGACCAGGTGTACTTCGAACCTGCAACTGCGCCCTGGGTTCCTCAACAGGTACATCAATACCCGGTTATCGCCAAAATCAAGTGTGACAAGGAATATACCATCTTGCATTCTATCAACATTTCAGTTGTAAATGAAGATAATATGACCACAGTTCAGGCAAGTCTCGGACCGGTTCAGAAAGGAGTTGATGCCTTAACAGCAGTTGTTAAATATTTGGCTGATGGTACAAAGAAAATTCCCGGGAATCCTTGTCCTCCAAGTTTTGGACCTCAGATCAATCTCTTCCGGCAGGATGGAAAACTGTGCTGCCCGAATGCAACCTGCATCGATGATAAATATAAAATCGGTGGAAACATTAAAGTTTGCGGCGGAACTACCTGCGATATCCCCCTGTTAGGAGTTCCGGGTGTAGCCTCCTTTAATGCGGTACTTCTGTTCAATGCCTGTTTGGGTGCCCAGATTGATTATACCAAAAAATGCGACGGCGGTGATGTATGTTTTACCGGGCTTTCCGAACTCAGCTTTGGCGGTGGTATTAGCGGCACGCTCCTCGGTGGTGCCGCTGCCAGAGTTGCAGGAACTTTCGTTAACCAGATTTCTGCCCCTCCAATCCAGATCTGTGTGCCGTCCGGTAAATTCCAGGTTTTAGGTCAGGTTTGCTACCAGCTTGATGCTGTACTATCAGTTCAGTTCCTTTCCGGATACTTTGGATGGCAATGGAAAACACCCATCATTCCAAAAGTTTGTATGTAAGCCCTGGCTGACAAATGAATATTTTTTAACATGAATACAATAATCATACATATGAAAAAGACTTTCACCGGATTTCTGACAGGAATAATGTTTCTGTTGATGCTGATCTATTCCGCCACAGTATCGGCAACCGGAACCAATATCCCAAATTACGACACTTTTCCTGATTATGGAGTATCTACCCGGCATTTGATACTTGAACCCGAATTTATGCTGGCAAAAGATCCTGATCATTTGTTTTGCGATTCATTGGTTTACTATATCGTGGATGCCATGATTCCGGAACAGGGAACAAGCTGGCTGATTTATGATTCCACAGGTTCACAGGAATGTGAAACTGTGAATTCACCAACTGCCCGTTTATGTATGCTGCTCAAAGCATATAAATCAGGAAATCCGCTGGACCTGCTCAATCAATATAGACCGGATCAGGCTGCAGAACTTTCGTCATTTTTCAACGATACTGCCGTTCTTCCGCGTCTGCAAGCCATGATGTCGACCATACATGCCTTTGATCTCAAGGCCATTTTTCCGCATTACGGTGGAATGGTAGCCTGGCTCGATATAGTCCATTACAATGATTCAACAGACCTGATGCCGGTTTTTCTGCAATTATCAAATAATATCTGGTATTGTGCAGCCGTAAAAGATTCAAGTACATTCAGCTTTAACATGGGTTTCTTCCTGAACAACCATGAACCCTGGGAAATTTTGGGGATTGAGGATTATGACAACGACGGAATTTTAAACAGCAACGATAACTGCCCTTGTACAGCCAATCTGAACCAGGCAGATGCCGACAATGACGGAATCGGTGACCTCTGTGATAACTGCCCTGCAAAAGCCAACCCAATGCAGGAAGATTATGACCAGGATGGGGTTGGCGATGTCTGCGATAATTGCCCGTTTATCCGTAACTGGAGCCAGTTGAATTCGGATAATGATGTTTATGGCGACACATGTGATAACTGCCCTTCAGTTTTCAACCCAAACCAGCTCGATGCCGATGCAGACAATATGGGAGATGCCTGTGACCCGGATATTGATGGTGATGGCTTCCCCAACGAAGTTGACCCGGATATTGATGGTGACCTTGTACTGAATGAATCAGACAACTGTCCATCAAGAGTTAATCCTAATCAGGAAGATACGGATGGTGATGATCTGGGTGATATGTGCGACAACTGCCTTATGGTCTACAATCCTAACCAGGAAGATGCTGATAATGATGGTATAGGAGACTTTTGTGATCCGGACCGGGATGGCGATGGGATCCTCAACATTTACGATAATTGCCCGGATACCTCAAATCCCGACCAAACCGATACCGATTGTGACGGCACCGGAGATGTTTGTGAATAATATAAAAGTATAGCCATGAAAAAGCGATTTCAATACGTGAAAGACATCAGGCATTTGGCAGTTCTGCTGATAATTATATGCCTGAATAACACCCTTCCTGCCCAGATTACCATCACGAAAACAGATGCCCTTTGTGAAGCCAACAACGGTACAGCAAGTGCATCTGTGAATAATGGGACACCCCCTTACACTTACAAATGGTCGAATGGTAAAACAACGGCTTCCATTAATAAATTGAGTCCCGGTTCTTATACGGTAACAGTTACAGATGCTGCCGGTTGTAAAGGAAAAAAAAGTACCACCATAAAAAAACTCAAAGGAAACATTTCTGTTAACCTGAGTGGCGGAGGAGAAGTACCTTTTTGCGTGCAGGACGGACCACCAAAAATTACACTCACCGCATCCGCATCCGGAGGATCCCCACCCTATAAATGGACTCCTTCTTCCAGCCGGATTGTCTCCGGATCAGGAACCTATTCCTTCACAGTTAAAGATACCAATAAATGTGAAGGAAAAGCCAGTACTGTGTTTACCTATATTCCTATCCGTTGTTCCCGAGACCCTAACGAAATTCTGGGACCCGAAGGTTATGGCCCTCAGCAATTTGTTTCCAGTAAAAATTCATTGCCCTATATCATCAATTTTGAGAATGACCCGGAATTCGCAACAGCCCCGGCTCAACGTGTCGAAGTCCGGCATGTCTTTGATCCACACGTCAATTTGTACTCACTTAAACTGGGTGATTTTGGATTTCGGGGTATGATTTTCTCTGTGCCTCCCAATAGTTCGAGCTATTCTACACGGTTGGATGTACGCGACAGCCTGGGCATTTACGTGGATGTTACAGCCGGTCTCGATATCAGTACACAGACAGCATTCTGGATTTTTCAGTCCATTGACCCGGCAACCGGCTTTCCGCCAAACAATCCCGATGTGGGCTTTCTGCCGGTCAACGACAGCATTTCCCATCATGGTGAAGGTTATGTATCTTTCACTGTAAAACCCAGAAACAATACACATACCGGTGACTCACTGAAGGCCTCCGCAGTGATTGTTTTTGATATCAACCCTCCTTTGGCAACCAATACCTGGTTCAATCTGGCTGATGCAGTTTCTCCGCAAAGTACAGTAGATTTACTGCCTGCCGCCGAATACAACACTTTCATCGACCTCAGTTTTACAGCAACAGATGATCCGGGTGGATCCGGTATTGCAAAGATAGAGGTCTTTGCCGCCGGACCAGGAGAAGACTTTATAAAAATAGGCGAGTCTCATCCTGATAGTTCATTTCGATTTAGCGGACCCGGCTGCAGTTTATACCGCTTTTACAGTATCGCTATTGACAATACAGGAAATACAGAAGCGCTGAAAACCACTGCTGATGCATCAACAATACTGAATCCTGCTCCCGAAATATTGACTCAACCTCTGAACATCTCCGCGAATGAAGGTGAAGACGTAACCTTTTCCGTAAGCGGTACACTTGGCAGCTTTTACACATGGGAAATCAGTACAGATGGCGGGTTTAGTTTTACCACATTAACCGAAGAACCACCTTACCAGGGAGTCACAACACCCCTGCTGCAATTATCAGGCATCACCTCCTATCTCAATGGTAATCAGTATCGTTGCATCCTGAGTAACGGAACCTGTTTTACACAGAGTGATCCTGCAAGCCTGATAATCCGGGCCAGTCTTTCCGGTTTGGTTCAATATGACAATGGCCTCCTTTCTCCCGTGAGCAATACCGAAGTGTATCTCACCGATTTCACAGGGACAAAAACGGATTCAACCACCAGTAATTTAAGTGGCAGTTATCTGTTTGATCTGATAGACCCGGGAAATTATGTGTATCATATCACTCCGCTCAAGCCATGGGGAGGTGTTAATGCAACGGATGCCCTGAAAATCCTGCGTCATTTTGCCCAGTTAGAAACACTCAGCGGACTGAAATTTATTGCTGCCGATGTGAACAACAATCACAATATTAATTCGGTCGACGGGCTTCTCATTGCCCGGCGGTTTGTCGGGTTAACAAATACCTTCCCAACCGGCGACTGGTATTCAGAAAGTGATACCCTCGAAATCGGAACGACGCAGGTAACACAGAATATCCGGGCAATTTGTTTCGGGGATGCCGACGGATCTTATATTCCGGGACTAAAAACCAGCCCTTCACTCAGTCTGCATACATCCGGAGAAATTAATTGTGATAAGGGGTCTGTTGTTCAAATTCCTTTCACACTTAACCGCTATGTGAACGCAGGTGCTCTTTCACTGGTTCTGTATTATCCCTCCGATCAGATGGAAATTATGGACATTCTGATGGCCGGATCCGAAACATCAGATGACCTCATCTATACCCATGAAAATGGCATCATCAGGATGGCCTGGTATAGTATAAAACCCATTTCTTTAGATGTAGGAGATCCCTTGTTTACTTTAATTGTCAATATCAACGATCGCCCGGTCAGCCAAAATCTCGACTTTGTTCTGGACGGCGTTTCGGAAATCAGCGACAGCAAAGCAAAAGTGGAGTCTGATCTGCAACTGATTATGCCAAAACTCAAAGATGAACGGCGTCCGGAAGAACTCACCCTGAACCAGAATTATCCGAATCCCTTCATCAATACAACCGAAATCAGTTATTACCTCCCGCAGGATGCCATTGTCGTGCTGAAAGTTTTCAATTCAACCGGTCAGGAAATTACGGAGTTGCTTAATGCTCCACAAACAATGGGCTGGCATAAACTACAGTTCGACGGCAGTTCGCTGGCTGCAGGAACCTATCCCGTAAAAATTGATGTTAAAACAGGAAATACACTGCAATCAAAATTCAGAATGATGACGAAAGCTCAATAATATTCATCCATAAAAAGAAATGAGGGGCTCAAAATTTGAGCTCCTCTTTTTTTTGGGCATACGCCGTTTTGTTATTCTGTTAACAATTGTTAAATGATTTTATTTCCGGTTGTTATATCATTAACAGTAGCTAAAAACCCCCTAATTTTACAGGCTGTAACGAAAATACTTTACTCCCCATACAACACCTTACTCCCATGAAAAAAAAGCTATTAATCCGCGATGTTAGTTTACGCGACGGACAACAATCCCTGCTGGCTACCCGAATGAGCCAGGCTCAGATCGACAAAGCACTTCAGAGTCTGATCGATTGTAATTTTTACGCCATGGAAGTCTGGGGTGGGGCTGTTCCGGATGCCATTATGCGGTACCTGAATGAAAACCCATGGGAACGTCTGGAAAAAATCAAAGCGATAGCCGATGGTAGGGTAAAACTGACAGCCTTATCACGCGGGCGAAATCTGTTCGGCTACAATCCCTATCCGGATCATGTAATTGAAGGATTCTGTAAATATTCTATTGAATCCGGAATCGATATCATGCGGATATTTGATGCATTGAACGATACTGACAATATTAAGACTTCGATTGAACTCGTAAAAAAATATGGTGGCATTGCCGATGCAACCATCTGTTATACTGTTGATCCCAAATACACAACCTTCGAAAAAGTAAAAGCCCTTCTTCACGCAAAATCAATCAACACCCGCATTTTTACGAAGGACTACTTTGTAGAAAAGGCAAAGATTCTGCAGGAAATGGGCGCCGATATGATCAGCCTGAAAGATATGGCAGGATTGATTACGCCGGGAAAAACCGGACGGTTGATTAAAATGTTGAAAAGGGAACTGAATATTCCGGTCAATTTTCATACGCATTGCACTCCCGGCAACGGACTCGCTTCTACTCTGATGGCGATTGTAAACGGAGTGGATATTGTGGATACCGCACTCTGGAATTTCGCCGGAGGACCCGCTGCCCCGCCTTTCGAACTCATCCAGCTCTTCTGCGATAAAATGAATATTGAAACCAATATCAACCTGGAAGCCACAGTAAAAGCCAATAAATTACTCCTCGATATCCGGGAGGAACTGAAAGAATTCGATACCTACCCTACCTACCCCAAAGCATTCGACATCACCAGGGACGTACTTCCTCCGGATATTGACCGCTTAATTGATATTGCAATCGGTCTGGCCAAAGCCGATAAAGAAGATGATCTCCTGGCCACCTGTCATCACCTGGATCGCTATTTCAATTTTCCTCCGCCTGATGACAAAATCCGGGTTGCTGAAATCCCGGGTGGTATGTACACCAACATGCTGGCTCAGTTGAAACAACTCAAACTCGAAAAGCTGCTTCCCCGCACACTCGAACTCATCCCCATGGTGCGTCTGGCTTCCGGTTGCCCTCCGCTGGTTACCCCGACCAGTCAGATTATTGGTGTTCAGGCCGTTAATTGTGCGATTGATGAAAACAAAGGTCAGCCCTTTTACACCACAAAATCCATACAGTTTGTAAACCTCGTGAAAGGCTCCTACGGAAAAACCCCGGTACCCATCAATCCGGAATTCCGCTACAAAGTCGCCGGTGTAAAGGAAGAAACTCCCTATGATACCCGCTACTACAAAAAACAGGAAAACCCGGTGTATTATGAATATGGAGATGCTCCTCTTGCGCAAAATGAAAAGGAAGAGCTCTTGCTCGAACTTTTTCCGAGTGTAGCCCATGAATTCCTGAAAAAACGACTGGAAGATACTTACATGGCCGAAATTTATGCCATCGAAGCAGAAAAAGAAAGAAAACTCCAGGAAGAAAAGGATAAATTTGATGCACTAAGTCCACAGGAAAAAGAAGAACGTCTTCTTAAAGGGCTCTATAACTACGATTGGATGACCCATTCAGAAGATCCGATCGGACTCTCATGATAAAACTTTTTATTCAATTGTAAATTTTTTCGGATATTGCAGCCAAATAACTGGGTAATTAACAATAATACGCACAGAACCGGTTAATCAATGCTTTTTAATTCGATTGAGTTTGCCCTTTTTCTGCCACTGGTTTTTCTGGTTTATTGGTTCGTATTTCCCAAAAACCGTCGTCTTCAAAATGCAGTTTTACTGCTGGCCAGCTATATTTTCTATGGCTGGTGGGACTGGCGTTTCCTGCTTCTGATTGCCTTTACTTCGCTGGTTGATTATTCGATCGGCTACCGGCTGTCACTCGTTGAGAAACCATCGAAACGAAAAGCCCTCCTTATTCTCAGTCTGGTGAGTAACCTGGGTATGCTGGCATTTTTTAAATACTTTAATTTTTTTATCGAAAGCTTTACCGAAGCCTTTACCTTTCTGGGCATGCCATTCGATCATACCCGGTTGAATATCATTCTTCCGGTGGGCATCAGTTTTTATACTTTTCAAAGTCTGAGTTATATTTTTGACATCTATAAAAAGCAACTCGATCCTGAAAAAAACATCCTCACTTTCTTTGCGTTTGTCAGCTTTTTCCCCCAACTGGTGGCCGGTCCGATTGAAAGAGCCCGGAATCTTTTACCGCAATTTAACCATGACAGGCACTTCGACTACAAAGCTGCAACCGATGGCATGCGTCTGATAGCCTGGGGTTTATTCAAAAAAGCCGTAATTGCCGATAACATTTCATATTACATAAATGAAGTTTACGGCGATTATGCCGTGTATTCAGGAAGTACGCTGCTTCTGGCTGCCATTATGTTCTCTGTTCAGATTTATTGCGATTTCTCCGGCTATTCCGACATGGCTTCGGGCACCAGCCGTTTACTCGGATTCAGACTCATGCGAAATTTTGCCTATCCCTACTTTTCCCGAAGTATCCCCGAATTCTGGCGCCGATGGCATATCTCGCTTTCAGGTTGGTTCCGGGATTATTTATTCTATCCGCTGGGTGCTTCCTATGGTACAAAACTCAGAAGCATCCGGAATATCCTCATCGTTTTCACGGTGAGTGGTTTGTGGCACGGAGCCAACCTCACCTATATTGTCTGGGGACTAATCCACGGACTGCTGATGATACCGGCCCTCTATTTCCCGCAAACTCAAAAACAAAGCCTGATTATTGGCGGAAAAAATATGTTGCCGGGCTGGAAAGAAGGCATTCGTATGATCTTTACCTTTTTTCTCGTTGTGCTGAGCTGGATATTCTTCCGGGCCGAAACCCTCGATAAAGCAATGGCGATTCAATCCGGAATTTTTTCGTCCGGTCTGTTTTCAATGCCCTATGTTTACACCATAAAACAATCGCTTATCCCCTTATTGTTTCTGCTGGCGATGGAATGGTTCAGGAGAAGACGTGAACATCCGATGCAGATGAAAAATGAAACAGTCTGGCAACGACGCTTACTGGATGCAGTGGTTATTCTGTTTATATTTGTATTTGGAGATTTCTCCAGTCAGGAATTCATTTATTTTCAGTTCTGATGAAGGAATTTCTCATAAAAACAGGTATCTGGCTGGCATTTTTTACCGGTATTTCAATCGCTGCGGCCTATATTGCAGATGATGCATCCGACCCGCTATACATAAAAATTGCGAGCAAACCTGCCAAATCACTTATAATTGGAAGTTCCAGGGCAGCCCAGGGTATTATTCCTGCGATAATCGATTCCGGTATTGAACAGCCCTTTGACCTACCTTCCTTGAATTTTGCCTTTTCACATGTACACAGCCGATTTGGTCCGGTTTACCTCCGGGCAATAAAAAAGAAACTTGACCCGACTACCCGCAATGGTCTTTTCATCATCATAATAGATCCTGCTACCATTACTGCCAATACCTTTTATCCCGAAGACACTTCGATGTTTCCCGAACGCGAAACTTACCTCAATACACTGCCCCGTATCGATATCCGGCCAAATTTCTTTTTCCTGTTCAGCAATTATCACCGGGCCTGGGGTTCCCTGATCTGGCAGAAATACCATGATCCTGTTAAAACACATGAAAACGGATGGGTAGAAGTAAATATTCCGGATGATTATAATTCCTGCCAGATGCGGCTGGGAATGAAACTCAGGGAATATAAACAAAAGTATAGAATGAATGCCTATTCTGCATCCCGGCTGTACTATTTTATTAAAACCATTGAATTTTTGAAGAATCACGGGAAAGTAATTCTGGTCAGGCTTCCCGTGCATCAGCAGATATACAATCTGGAAGAAAAATATTCCCCACATTTCGACTCGATAATCTCCACAATTGGCAAGCAACAGAATATCGAATACATCGACTATTCCGGTTTCAGGTCACAGTTTTACTATACCGACGGAAGCCACATGACCCGAAAATCAGCCATACTGTTTAGTAAAAGACTTGTACATGACCTCAATTTCCTGAATGTCCGAACAACCAATTAAGAATTGCCGTGTCTTAAAAGTAAAATTATCCCTCTATGAAGAAACTATTCTTTTCCCTTGCAATTTGTACCTGTGTTGCATTTACCGGATTTGCCCAAATGCAAACCGCAAACAATGCAATAACCCGTATGGTTCCTGAAAATTCAGGCCCTAAACTCCGCAGTATCAACAGTCTTGGAATCGATACCCTTGCTTCGACCCAGGATATTGTCAATACCCTTTTCGGACCGGGGATCTCGGTAAGTAATTTAATCTACACCGGAGATTCGCTGGCTGTAGGCTTTTTCAAAGATATTACAGGTACTTTTGGGATTGATTCCGGCCTGGTGATGACATCCGGACATATTAGCGGAGTTGCCGGACCCAATGTTTCCGCCTCAACCACCAATGTCAATAATACCCCCGGGGATACCGATCTTACAACACTTGCAGGAGGTTTCTCGCCAACATATGATGCAGCTGTCATCGAATTCGATTTCACGCCTATGACAGATACCCTCATGCTGAGTTTTGTCTTCGGATCTGAAGAATATCCCGAATTTGTCAATTCCAATTTTAATGATGTTTTCGCATTTTGGGTTAGTGAACTAACCAATCCGGTTCCCTATAACATGGCCATGGTGCCGGGCACAATCAGTCCTATCAGTATCAATACCGTGAATAATATTACCAACCCATCATTTTATATTGATAATGCCGGTGGTCAGGTTTTGGAAGCCGACGGTCTCACAACACTGATTACTCAAATGTACATGCCTTCTGCCGGTCAGGATTACCACTTCAAAATCGGCATTGCAGATGTGGCAGATTTTTCCTTCGATTCCTATGTTTTCATCAAAGCAAAAGGCCTGCTTGGATATGCCAAAATGCCAACTGCCAATTTCAATACCGCTGTCAGCGGGAATACCGTCAGCTTTACCAATACCGGTGGCTGGGCCCGTAATTTCCTCTGGGATTTTGGTGACGGAACCACCGATACAGCCGAAAACCCTGTTCATACTTATCTGCAATCCGGACAATACACCGTAACACTTTCTGCAATTAACTTCTATCAGGTTAATACAATCACATTCCCGCTTACTGTAGGCGGAGCATCCATCAATGAAAATGAACTGCAGGCAACACTTACCATCGCTTCATCCGAAAACGGATTATATCATTTAATCCTGAATCCTCTGACTTCCGGAAGTTCAACGCTCAATGTCTTTACAACAGCCGGAAGCCTGGCATATAGCCAGGCCTTTGAATCCGGTCAGAAAGAAGTAACACTGGATCTGCGTTCATTGCCACGCGGGGTTTACAGCATTCAGCTTCAGAATAACGGCAAACAGATCAGCCGTAAACTGGTTCGCTAAACCTTACTTTTTGAAAGCAGGCCGCTTGGCAACATTGAAGCCGAGTACCAGCCCCACCAACGATCCCTCTTTGCGGGGTGAATAATAAACATTCACCGGTAAATTCAGATATCCCGAGCGGAAGGTTTTGCCAACAGCAAAAATCATGGCATTGGTCATCGTAGCATCTCCCCGACTATCCAGTGTTTTGCTTGTTTTTATTGTTGATCCGGGAAGTAAATTCTCCGCAAGCTGCCAGTTGCCTGATTCATCATAGTAACCTTCTGACATGGTAACCACACGCAGAACAGGTCCCAATCCAAATTCAATTCCACTCTTATTGAAACGGAATCCCAGCATCCCGGCAATGGAAGGAACAATCAATCCGGATTCCATGCCGTGTAAAGAGGGAATTACTTCAAACAGTGCCTGAAAGTCGCCGGAACTCAGAAATTGTTTTTCGAACTGATATCCAATCATACAGCTTACCGGATACATATTGAACCCGCCATCCGACTCGGCAGCCTGCATCCGGTCTGCCCAATTTCCCCAGGTATAGGTAGCGCCTACACGGGGTCCGTTCAGTTTTAAGGTAGTCTTGTAACTCGTAATCGGCTGGTCATAATTTACGAGCAAATCAACAAGTAATTTGTCGTTGGCGATACCCAGGATATTGTTCACCGACATCCGGATCATGATCTGCATCTGTTCCTGCTGATTGATATATTCAGTAACATCGGCCTTTTCGAAATTTCCGCTCGAAACATCGAGCATACGCAGGATTACGATAAGTTTATCGCCAAAGCGTTCCATACTCCCGGTGATCATTTTATCGGCCTTCAGAAGCTTCCCTAACTGCACAAGACAGGTTTTGCCATAACAGCCTTCCACATCAATCCCGTTCTTTTTTACGAGATCATTCACATCATACTTATCGAGTACTTCATACACATTGGTCTTTTCTAATTCAAGACTGACAATATTCCGGATCGATTCCTTGTCAAGCATCAGGTCTTTGGTATCGATGCTCACAATCGCAATTTTTTGTTTTCCCTGTCCTTTTGCGGAGATGGAAAAAATAGAAACGAAGATCACTGCCATCAGGATCATTTTGCTGAAAAGGGTCATTGTTTTCATGGTGTTGCGTTTTAAGGTTATGCTGCAAAATTACATCCGGCAGGCAGGGGGATCAAAACGGCTTTTTACGGAGCTCCTTTCAATTGTTTCCGAAAATCAGAATCGCAGCGCTGTAAGTGGAATGAATTTGAAAAATGAATCATGTTTTTGAAGAATTCTATCGTAAATTTGCATTTTCCGCAAAAATCTTTTTTACCTTTTGCAAAATTTACAAAAAATGACCGGTCCTGAAGCTTCAACCATTCAATCACAGTTTCTCAGTAAGATTGATGATCTTATTCCTCCCGGCAGTTCGATGGTAGTTGAATTGTCGGATTTGCTCGAAATAAGTACAGATAGTGCTTACCGGAGGATGCGGGGAGAGACACTGCTGAGTATTGATGAAATCATCAAACTTTGTGATCATTTTCGCATTTCTTTTGATGCTTTCAGCCGCAAAGAAAGTGGTCTGGTCACTTTCCGGTATTCGAATATTGAACCCAAAAGCGATAGTTTTATTCAGTATCTGCAAAGTCTGAAAGATGATCTTACGCTGATCAGCAAATCAAAAGACAGCCAGATTATATATGCCTGCGAAGATATTCCGGTATTTCACCATTACGGTTTCGACCAGATTGCAGATTTTAAAATGTATTACTGGATGCGTTCGATCATGAATGTACCGGAACTCGACAATTCATTTTTTGACCCTTCTGTTTTGCCCGCAGAATTGCGTGAACTTTCCAAAGATATAATACGACTCTATTCTACCATTCCCTCCATCGAAATCTGGAGCGAAACCACCATTCAGAGTACACTCAAACAAATCGAATTTTACTTTGAGTCGGGCATGTTCAAAAATACAGAAGATGCACTGGCGGTTTGTGATTCATTGAGAACGGAAATCAATTCCATACAGAAACAGGCTGAAAATTCGAGGAAAACATTTGGAGAACCCCTTGCCGATGGTTCTGCCACAAAAAATTATGAATTGTATTTCAGCGATATCGAACTCACCAACAATTGTGTTCTCGTAAAAATGGAAAAAGCCCGCGCTGTATACCTGGGACATTTCTCGTTTTATACCATGGCTACCATGAACGAAACCTATTGTGAAAAAACCGAACACTGGCTGAACTCCATCATTAAGAAATCTACTCTTATAAGTGGTGTTTCCGAAAAACAACGCTACCAGTTCTTCCGGAAAGCATATAAAATGATTGATGACCTCGAATTGCGAATTAAAGAATCCTGATTTTTTTACGACCTTTGCCTAAATATTCAGCCATGTCACGAATGCACTTTCATCAAACCGTTTTTGGACCTATCAATAGCCGCAGATTAGGTATCTCTTTGGGTATCAATTTATTACCAACAAAATACAAATTCTGCACCTTCAACTGCATTTATTGTGAATGTGGCTGGACAGAAGTAGATCCTCAGGAAACTGCTCAATTTGTGAGTGCTGAGGAAACCATGGTTCAACTTGAGAAACGATTGATAGAACTGACAGCTGAAGGCATCAGTCCCGATTCGTTTACCCTGGCCGGAAACGGCGAACCCACCATTCATCCTGAATTTCCTGCTATTGTAGATGGCTGTGTAAAACTCCGCGACCAGTATTTTCCGAAATCCAAAATCAGTGTCTTGTCGAATGCTTCCATGTTGAATAATCCGGAAATTCTGGCTGCACTCAAAAAAGTAGATAATAACATCCAGAAAATTGACGCCGGAACCGAGGAGACCTTTCAACTGATCAATCAGCCCAAGATACCATTGACATTGCGTGAAGTTGTGGAAGACCTCAAGCAGTTTAAAGGAAATTTTGTGGTTCAGACCCTGTTTCTCCGTTATAAAATTGGCGATGTTGTGATTGATAATACAACAGAAGAAGAAATCACGGCATGGCTTTCATTGCTCAAAGAGATTCGCCCGCGCCGCGTGATGCTGTATTCTGTTGAACGCGATACACCGATGGACGGAATCGAAAAAGTTTCCAAAACCGAATTGGCGCGTATTGCAGCCCGGGTCGAAAAAATGGGAATGTGTGCCGAGTTTTTTGATTAAATATGCTGAAATACCCGCCCAAAATTTTAATTGCCTTTGCCGAGACCATTAGCGGGAATGAAGAGATCCATCGCTGGCTGCTCTCGAACGGATATCCTGAACTGGCAGCTTTGTCCAACTCCATCCGCGGCAGTGAAGATGCTTTTAACTGGTTGATGAAGAGTGGATTTGCCCATTTGGGTGCTCTTGATCATGCCATCGACAATCAGCCCCGTGCCAGGCAATGGCTTCTCGACAACAACTTTCTTTTCGAGGCATTATTCGCCGATGCCTGTAATCGCGATCCGGTAGCGTTACAATGGCTAAAAGAAAAAAATCTTGAAGTTTTTATAATGATTGCACAGAAAATAGAGCATTTCCGGGATAATCAGACTTTTGATTACCACAAGAAACGCTTCTGATTTTTAGCTTATCCGCATTTGCTTTCACCACAGTTTTTGCATACCAGACAACCTTCCTGATAAATCAGAGAATCGCTGCTATGGCATTTCGGGCAGGCATTTCCGGCGGCTTTGGTACCATCGGGGATGTATTTTTTGAGGGCACGGCTCACACCATTACGCCAGGTGTTGATGGTATCACTTTTTAGTTCGAGCGTATTGACCAGATTTACAACAAAGGGCAAAGGCATACCATGACGCAGAATCCCGGATATCAGTTTCGCATAATTCCAGTATTCTTTATCGAATGAACGCGACAATCCCTCCATCGTAATTTTGTATCCGTCTTTATCTTCGAACTGGAAATCATAGCGATTGCGTCCCTTTTCGCTCTTGTTCTTGATGATCCAACCTTTTTCAACCCAACTCGGAACAAAGAAACCATCGGCTTTCCCGGTAAAGATTTCATACGGGCGACCCTTGAGCAAACCAAGTACCGCAACCCACTTTTCGTAATCATTCTGGAAACGAACGATCTCAGCTTCAAGAATATACGGGCGTGAAGGTGCTTTTGTTTCGATAAACTCGTTCTGTGGTTCGGCTTTCTTTTCATTCGAAACCAATACCCCGGAGCGGGATCCATCGCGGTAAACTGTCATTCCTTTGCAACCACTTTCCCAGGCAGTCTGATAAATTGTGCCAATCATTTCTTTGGAAATGTCGTTGGGAACATTCACCGTAACACTGATGGAGTGATCAACCCATTTCTGAATGGCACCCTGCATTTTAACTTTGGATACCCAGTTCACATCATTGGCAGTAGCCAGATGGTAAGGGGTGCGACTGATAATCTCCTGCAGTGCAGCATCATCCATTTTACCAACTTCTACCGGATTGTAACCGTTTACTTCGAGCCAGGTAATGAATTTATGATGGAAAACATGATATTCTTCCCATGAGTCACCTACTTCATCTGTAAAGGTGATATTCGCTGTTACGTCATTCGGATTCACTTTCCGTCTGCGTTTGTAGTCAACCATAAAAACGGGCTCCAGTCCGGAAGTGGTCTGTGTCATGAGGCTGGTTGTACCAGTCGGGGCAATGGTGAGCATGGCAATGTTGCGACGGCCATGACGACCCATTTCCTCATACAATTCAGGATCAGCTTCCCGCAAGCGGTTTACAAACGGGTTGTTCATTTCGCGGGTAAAGCTGTACATCGGGAATGCACCTCTTTCCTGAGCCATTACAACAGAAGAACGATAAGCCTCGAGTGCGAGATTCTTATGAATTTCGACAGAAAAATCGGTAGCAGTATCGGTTCCGTAACGGGCACCCAGTGCAGCCAGCATATCGCCTTCTGCGGTGATTCCCAGACCGGTACGACGACCTTGCAGGGTTTTCTTACGGATATTGAGCCACAAATTGCGTTCTACACGTTTAATTTCTTCATCCTCCGGGTCCAGATCAATTTTTTGCAGGATAGCATCAATTTTTTCGGTTTCCAGATCAATGATATCATCCATCATACGCATGGCTTTGTGCACATGGCTGCTGAACAGATCAGAATTGAATGCAGCTTCCGGGGTGAACGGCTTATCTACGTAGTTATACAGGTTAATCGCCAGCAAACGGCAGCTGTCGTATGGGCAAAGTGGAATCTCTCCACATGGATTTGTTGATACAGTGCGGAATCCCAGGTCGGCATAGCAATCGGGAACCGACTCTTTTATAATGGTGTCCCAGAACAGGATACCGGGCTCAGCCGATTTCCAGGCATTGTGTACAATTTTATTCCACAATTCTCTGGCTTTGATTTTCTTGAAATATTTTGGATTATCGCTGTCGATCGGATAACGCTGGGTGTATTCCTCATCTTTTACGACAGCTTCCATAAAATCATCGCTGATCTTGACCGAAATATTGGCTCCGGTTACTTTTCCGGCTTGCAGTTTGGCATCGATAAAATTCTCTGAATCAGGATGTTTCACACTGATGGAAAGCATCAGAGCACCACGCCGGCCATCCTGAGCTACTTCACGGGTTGAATTGGAATAGCGTTCCATAAACGGAACAATACCGGTTGAAGTGAGGGCACTGTTTTTAACCGGACTACCTGAAGGACGGATATGAGAAAGATCATGGCCGACACCTCCACGACGTTTCATCAGTTGAACCTGTTCCTGATCAATTTTCATGATTCCGCCATAACTGTCGGAATTCCCGTCATGACCGATTACAAAACAATTCGACAGGGAGCCAACCTGAATATTGTTTCCGATTCCGGCCATCGGACTTCCCTGCGGAATGATATACTTAAAATCGCGCAGGAGTTCAAAAATTTCATTTTCCGACATCGGGTTCGGATACTTTGCCTCTATCCGGGCCAGTTCTCCGGCAATTCTCCGGTGCATGTCGTCCGGAGTTTTTTCATAAATCTTCCCTTCACTGTCTTTTAAGGCATACTTATTAATCCAGACATTGGCAGCCAGGGTATCACCATTAAAATATATGGTTGAAGCAGCATAAGCCTCTTCATAGGTATAGGTCATCACAGAACCCTGAACACTTTCAGTTACTTCCTCATCATCAAAATCATCAAAATCATCTTCATCGTCAACAGCAGGGAAAGGATTAGGACGAACCCGCTTCGTAAGCATTTCATCATAGAATGAGGGTTCCTCTTCTTTTGTTTTTTTGGTGTCGTTTGTTGCAAAAAATTCCTGGCTCATTGTATTTTAATGAATTTTAAATTACTAATACTTTAATTTTCTTGAAGTTAGCAGACTAACCTATTCCCCGTTTTGAGGTAACTAAGATAGTACACCTGAAGCACTCAGGTCAAACTTGTTTATTAACAAAAACTTCACCTTAGAATTTAACCGCCTGATTTCAAAAGCTTAATGCTCTTATAAGTCTTGAAATCAAGATTTATTAAGTTTGATTTGCCTGATTATCAGCATCTTGATTCCAAATCAACTTTTTTCCAAAACCGAGACGATTGTCGGTTAACTTATAATGATCCGGGATAACAGCCCACAATGTGGTTTCCATGAGCATAGCAACCGGAAACCTTTTTATATAGGCTGTTTTAGCCCTCGACAAGGCATCATCTTCAAGTAAAACAGCGGTTCCGGTAAACTGTAATCCCTGTATCTTACCAATAACATTGGTTTCAAGACTGATGTTTCCTGCAACTCTTGGCCAGGCTGTCATTTCACGGCCATGACGGGTATCAGTTGAAGTGGTAAACACCAGTTGATTTTCCAATTCCATGTACACAAAAAAGCAATTGGCTGTCCAGGGCAAATTGTCGGCCACTGTAACCAGTGTGAACTGATGGTGTTTTTGAATAAACCGGATAATCTTCGGATCAATCGCCATATTCCGGATTATTTCTTTAAAAGCATATTAATGGCCATGGCAATCATGGCAAAAGCAAAAATCTTCCGCATCATGGCAACCGGTATATTCATGGCAAACTTTGAGCCGAAATAGCCGCCAATCAGAAAGGCGGCACCAATCACCAGGGCATATTTCAGATTCAACTGCCCCGCTTTGTAATAATTCATAACGGCAAACAGCCCGACGGGAGGAAGCATCACGGCCAGACTGGTTCCCTGAGCTCCGTGTTGTGTCATCCCCAAAAAGTAGACCATCGCCGGAACCATAATTATCCCTCCGCCAAGTCCGACCATCCCGCCGAATACACCGGCAGCCAGCCCGATCAGGAGCAAAATCAAGAGTGTAGAAATATCCATATCTTTTTTCATATTAATGAATGCTACCCTTTGTTAATCAAGCCATTACTAAAAATCAAGACTCAATGAAAAATAAAATGTTCCGTCCTGAACACGCATGTCTTCAACTCCCCAGGCCCAGTCGGCTCGCATAAAATACCCTAAAAAGCGTGTCCGCAGTCCAAAACCATAACCACCGACTATGGGTTCAATTTCATTTTCCAGCGTAATTGTCATCGGACCTTGTCTTATAACCTTTTTATAAAGGGAATTTTCTTTCGAATAAGGAGAAGGTCCATTCCAGGCTGTTCCCAGATCACCAAAAGCCACCAACTGAAAATTATTGACAAAATCTGATTTAATCGGACGGTTGGCAAAATATCGGAAAACCGGCCAGCGCAATTCAGAATTCAAAACAGCAAAACTATTGCCGTTGCGGATATTCTGTTCAAACCCGCGCATATTGGTGGCCAGTGTCTGATAAGCGTAGTTATTGTCGGTTGCAATGGGCACATTGGTATTAAAACGCGGAGCCAGCCAGTTATCCACACCTCCCATATAATAGATTAGCTTATTGTTTCCAAAAGAGGAACTGGCGGCAAAGCGGTTGGCCCAGATGAGGGTACGGTGAATCCGCTGATAGTTGCGAAAATCGGCACCCACAACAAAAAGCGTGGTCTGATCCGGACTTACCTGTTGCCAATACTCAGAGAAAACTTTATACCGGGTTCCCAGATAAAGGTTTAACCCCAGCTTCCGGGTGGCGTCAAAAACAAGTTCTCCCTTCAATCCTGTCCAGTTTTTGTACGAATTGGGGATCCGGAGGTTGGTATCATTAATGGCAAGAAATACAGTACGGTCGTTCCGGAAAGTAGCGGTTCCGCGGATACTTAAAACCTGATTAAACGGCCAGCTCCAGCGATAATAGGCTTCATGGGTATGCATCCGGAATATCGAAAACAGATTCCCGTCGGTTGTATTTTCAAGAACCTGGCGGTGTAAGGTAAATTCTTTGTCAAGGCGTTTCTTAAGATTCGAGAAACTCAGCAGATATTCATTGTTCCGGAGATTGAAAGTAAGACGAACACCTCCGGTAATCCGGTAGTTTTCAAGCAGATCGGAAACACCGACCCTCAGAAATGCATTTAAGCCCGGCTTGAGGTAAATAGGATAACCATTCCCGCTGAAAGCCTGATAATTGGTATTCAGGTAAGTGAAATCAACCTGAGAAACCAGTTTATTCACGGTATACTCGACTAGATAATTTAATTGCTTGGGAATTTCAGGTTTCTTCTTTTCGGGTTCTGCTTCAACTGCAGGCTGTGATGGCATTGTATCCCGTACCGACAATTTTACAAATGCCTGTTTATCAAATACATAATTATTGATATCGATGCGTGTAAAAGAAGGTTCTTTGGCAACAGCTACACCAGGATCCTGTTCTTCGGAGCTCACTGTAACAAAGCGTTTTCGTTTTTTGGAAGGATCCTTTTTCATCTGAAGGCTGTCCTGATCTGCTTTCACAGCAGCTTCCTGAACCCGGGTCATGAAAATGCTGTTCTGTAAACGCAATCCGGTAAGCTTTGCCGGATCAGGCAAATCTGTGATAAAAAGGCGGTATCCGTTTTTATTGAAAAGAATTTCTGCGGATTTACCGGCTTTCGGACTTACATCATGCTGTTCGATATTCCGGCTGTAATCCGTAATGGGCACAGTGGTCGTAAAATAGCGGTAGTGCGTTGTGGTATCAATAAAACTGATGGCACTGTCGAAACGGGCCAGATAGCGGTTTCGGATTCCGTTTTCATCGCTGAGGAAAGTAAAATAACCTTTGTCGTATTCCCTGGCCTGCATCTCATTGGCCAGCGGAGTTTGGGTGATGCGCTGCAGATTTTTCCTGCCTTTACCCGGTTCCAGAACAAACAGATCATAGCGATCCGGCTGGGAGGAGAAATAATCAGCCGGAACCACTGGTCGGAGTGAATCATTTTCCCGATTCGATGAAAAAATGATTTTCTTCCCGTTATCCAGAAATGCAGGTTCCAGATCATCATAAACATCCCGGGTAAGCTGCTCATACGAATTGGCAGCAATATTATACAGGAATAAATCACTTTGACCCTTGATTACTGCCGACATAATTAAGGTCTTTCCATCCGGATTGTAGGAATAGTCGACAATTTTTTCGAAATGATAAATAAACCGTTCATCCCGCTTGCCGGTGCTCAGGGTATAGAAATAGAGTTTTGTTTTCCCCTTTTCCTCGGTTACAAACGAAAGCAGTTTACCCGAAGGTTGCCAGGCAATGATCGGATAGGAATAATCCACTGCATCATCCAGCCGGAAACCCCGCTTAAAAATCATTTTGCTTTTTTTCTTCTGCAAGTCATACAAAAACACTTTATACTGCCCCATTCTGTTGGTGGTATAGGCAGCAAACCGTCCGTCGGGACTTATCTTCAGATGATTGTAAACCCGTTCACGGATTGGCAGTTTTAGCTGAAACTGCTGATCGGGGAGTTTCTCCTGGGTATATTGTTTGTAGCGGTTTTCATAATGGGCAGCCCACTCGCGGACCAGACTTTTAAACGAAACGCCCAAAACAAACAAAAAGCCGGATTCCACATTCTTGCTTATTTTGGCCATATAAACAATATCGGAAACCACTCCTTCGCCATATTTTTCGGAAACAAACTGCCAGAGCGATTGCCCCGCCCAGGCTGCATCCTTCCCGGTAAGCCGGTTGAATTTCTTATAGCGCCCGGTTTGAATTCCGTCTCTGACCCTGTTGTCGGTTTCGGTACTCCAACCTTCTGTAAAATGGAGTTTGAGCCCTTCAAGATACCAGTCAGGCAGAAATAAGAGGGTCGAATTCTTCACCTGAGCCGTCAGACTGGAGCCATAAAGCAACTGATTGAGAAGAATGGTCGTAATTCCATTCCGGATTTGTTTATTGAAATGCTCATGATTCCCGTCGAAATACAAAAATATCTTTTGCTCGAGTACCCTCGTTTCGCCACCGGTATTGTAGGATTCTTCACCTTTGAGACCGAGATTGCTCTGCTTGTAATCGCTGTGGGTATTGTAAATAATAAACTGAATTTTGTCATCCAGCGTGGTTTCCATCTTCTCCTGCGCTGCCGTAATCTGTTCGTGGGCATAATACGCGGTATACAAAGCCAGTTCGCGGCCATTCAGATAAAAATACGTATCGAAATTCTCGAAACGGAAATAACTCCACTGAAAATCATTGTACTGAACCCTGTTCTTCCCAAAATCCATCTGAGAACCATAATAAAACTGGGCAAAGAGCGAACCGGCCGGCATCAGGATCCCGGTCAGACAAAGCAACAAAAGACGTGTTATGATTCGTTTCAATGCTTCATTCTTTATTGCTGTAAAAGTACAAATAAAACACACACATGGTTTTTGCGAAAAAGCCGGTGCGGTTCAATCCAGATAAATTAACTTTGCCGGCTAAAAAATATTTTAAGCCCATGAAGATTAAAGTTTTTGTGTTCAATCTTTTTCAGGAGAATACCTATGTGCTGTATGATGAAACCGGTGAATGTGTGATTGTGGATCCGGGTTGTTTTGATCCGGATGAAGAAGAGGAGCTCAGCCGCTTTCTGGAGAACGAAAAGCTAAAACCGGTTTATTGCCTGAATACCCATGCCCACATCGATCATGTTCTTGGCAATAATTATGTTTCCGGAAAATACAAAATCCCCGTACTCATTCATCCGGATGCTGCCGGCTTCTTCCGGAATGCCCCCGCTTACGGGAATATGTTCGGACTTCGTGTAAATGAAATTAAAACTCCGGATACCTATTATAATAGTGGTGATGAAGTCCGTTTCGGAAATTCGGTTCTGAAGGTGGTTGCCACTCCCGGACATGCCGATGGCAGTGTTTGTCTGCTGGCCGAAGCAGATGAATTTCTCATTTCGGGAGATGTGTTGTTTTATGAAAGTATTGGCCGGACCGATCTTCCGACCGGCAATCTGGACACCCTCCTCGACAGCATCCACCGCAAACTTTTTACCCTCCCCGATTCCTGGCTGGTGTATCCGGGACATGGCCATGAAACCACAATTGGTCACGAAAAAATGAACAATCCCTTCCTCTGATATTAACAAATCGTTTTTCATAACTTTTTGTTAATTTCCAAATTTGACACCTATTGCGTGTATTTTTGCACCAATTTAGAAATTTTATGCTTATCTTTGATGAGATATAGGAATGCTATGTCCCATTTTTGGAATTAGCATACCATTATAATTATAAGCAAAAAACAACCCCCCGATATGAAATCAAATTTAACCCTAACGATTCTGCTGTTCATGATACTATGCCCTGTACTGCTCAGGGCTGGCATTGTTGAAAAAGTATATCAGGTAAATGATCATGCAGTCAGCCGATCCGGAGACTATTCGCGGATTAGTCTGAAGAATGCTGTCCTTTCGTCGGAAGTAGGGAAACCTTCTCTCCCCTGGTTCACTGTTTCACTTTTGTTGCCTCCGGGCGAGAAAGCGGTTTCCATCGAAATTATCCGGGAAGACAAACAGGAAGTCCCCGGAACCTATAAACTATTCCCCTTCCAGCCGCCACGAACGATTTCTTCAGGCGAATCACATGAAACCATTATTGATAAAGCTGCTTACGCAAGCCGGGAGCCCTATCCCTCCAAAATACAGGGCGAATTGCTCACCGAACACATGAATGGCTTTGCCTTTGCCCTCAGTGCTTTCACCCCCGCCGAATACATCCCGGCAGAAGGACGTTTCGCCTATTATAAAAAGGTAACCGTTCGCATACATACCGCTCCTGAGAAGAAATCAACCGGCATAACCCGCTATGATGAAGGCGCGCTGGAACGTGTAAAAATGCTGGCCCAGAATCCCGAAATCACCGACCTCTACCCGCCCGTTACCAATGGCACTGATGATTATGAAATTCTGATTGTGACCTCAACCGATTTCATCAACAGTTTCACCGAACTCATGGATCTGTATTATGTCAGAGGATATAAATCCAAAGTGGTGAATGTGAGTACGATTTATTCGGCTATGACCGGTGTGGATAACCCCCAGAAAATTCGAAATTACATCATCCAGGAATACCAGAACAACAGCATTGATCATGTGGTGCTGGCGGGGGATATCGAACATGTTCC
>CAYLTH010000037.1:24211-27234 GCA_964386485.1 uncultured Bacteroidales bacterium
ATGACAGCGCCCTATGTTACACTGCCCGAGTGGGAACTGGGTGCACAGCGCTGGGTGCATTACGACTGCAACGTTCTGGGAGATCCTGTAATGCACATCTGGACCGATGTTCCGATGAATATTACAGTGAATTATCCCGACAGCATTCTGGTGAGCAGCACCGGATTTACGGTTTCAGTGGATACCAGCGGGACGCCTGTAAAAGGTCTGTATGCCACGCTGATCCAGTCGAATGTGATGAAAGCCACCGCCAAGACTAATATCAGCGGAAACGCTGCCCTTACGATACCGGCTTCTTCGCTGGCAACAGGACCGGCCATGCTGGTGGTTGCCGGGTACAATTGTCTGCCGGATACCTTTAACATTCAGGTAGTTACGAGAATGACCACTACGCCGGTACAATGGGTGGGAACTGCCAATGCCAACTGGAGCAATCCGGCCAACTGGTCGAATGGCAGCCCGGACCCGAATACGGATGTCACGATTACCCCGGCAACCAATAACCCGGTAGTGGATGTGAATACCACCGTACACCATCTGACCATCAACCCCAACTGCAATGCCTCGATGAATGCGGGGAAATTCATGACCGTAAGCGGAGATGCCACGATAGAAACACCCGGCGGACTCCGGATTAAATCGGATGTCAACGGACTCGGGTCCTTGATTGTGGAAGGAACTGTGAACTACAGCAATGGCGGCACTTTCAGCTTTGAGCAGTATGTCGAGGCCAATAAAATCTATTATATCTGCCCTCCGGTCAGCGGATTAACCCGTCAGTCGGCCTTTGGCGGAGCGATTAAACTCTTCCAGTGGAATGCCTCCACCGGCGCCTGGCAGCAACTTACCATCGACGGCACACCACTTGAGATTATGCGGGGATATGTGGTCAAATATGCCACTTCTCAAACCCTCACTTTCACCGGACCGCTGATTACAGGTACCCATGCCACAGGGATGAGCGGCCATGTGAGCCTGGTCAACGGACCCAATTACGGCTGGAATCTGATCGGAAATCCCTATACCTCTGCCATCGATGTCGGAACAGAAGCGGCCCCGAATGCAGGTTGGTCGCTGGGGAGCGATGTTCAGCCTTTTGTCAGCTACCGCAAATCCGACGGAAATATTGCCTATTTTAACAAAGCCGGAACCGGCACCCCTGTGAATGGCGGAACACAGTTTATTCCGCCCTGTCAGGCCTATTGGGTGAATGTGGATGGCACCAGCCTCACTTATCAGACTTCGCGCCCTGCTCAGACGCATAGCACCCAGAACACTTACAAAAACAACAACCCCGCGAATCAGGTATTCCGCATTACGGCCTTCCGCAAGGCCTTCAGCGATGAGGCTGTGATCAGTTTCAAATCCCAGGCTGAAACCGGTTCTGACAAGTACGACATTACAAAAATGATCGTGAACGATACGAATTTCGCCATGATTTATACCCTGGCTGGAAGCAATCAACTGGCGCTGAATGGTCTCCCCGATTTCCGGAGCAGCACCGACAGCATCATTACAGTTCCGCTTGGCTTCCAGTGTTTTGCACCCGGAAACTACAAATTCGAAGCCAATCCGGATGAATTAGACGCCTCGGTTATCGTCCGCCTCGAAGACAGTCAGACCGGAACCTTACAAGACTTGCGCAGCAACCCGGTATTTACGTTTCAGTCGCCGGTCATGAACACGAATACCCGCTTCAAACTGCACTTTATCCCGGCACGGGTTCGCGGAACCCTGGTATATAACAATACCCAGAACGATCCGATAGATGAAGTTGAACTGAGTCTGCGCGACAGCAGTGGAAACATTGTGGATATCTGCAGTACCAATGCTTTGGGCGAATTCGTCTTTACGAAGTTCAGCAATGCTTCTTATACAATCCACGCCAATACGTCTCACCCTGCAGGAGGAGTCAATGCCATTGATGCACTCGCTGTGATGAAACATTTCACCGGACTGCAGACCGTAAGCGGACTGGCTTTGAAAGCAGCCGATGTGAATGCAGATCAGGCAGTGAACAGCATTGATGCGCTGTTGATTCAGAAACGCTTTGTGGAACAGATCATGACGTTCCCGGCAGGCGACTGGCAGTGGGAGTTTCCGGCTGTTCCGGCGCTTGTTCCCGGCGAGCAGCGGGTGATTGAGCTGCGTGGTATGAGTACCGGCGATGTGAATGGGTCGTTTCAGCCGTAACGTGTGACGAGTGACGCGTGACGAGTGACGAGAAAAAGTGACGCGTGACGAGTGACGAGTGACAAGAAAAAAATGACTTGACTTTCAAGGTCTTCAGGACTGAATTTTCGTTACGAGTGCACCTACGAGACCTGGAAAGTCTCCTGTTCTGCAGCCTGGTCTACAAGTTGTCACTCGTCAACTCGTCACGCGTCACGCGTCACTCGAATGCGGGAATGAGTAGCTCCCTTCTCCTCGAGGAGAAGGGCTGGGGATGAGGTGCCACCGACGGTGGTCCCACTGCCGGAAAAAATGCAAGAATGCGGGAATGAAATCGTCACGCGTCATTCCCCCCCGCTTCGGGGGGGCCAGGGGGGGTACGGCAACTAAAACCCGAAAATCACGTATACATTATAATTATTTTCAAAATTGAAAAAAACTTTCTCAATTTTGGAATTTTATATCGCTGTTAATCAATGCTTTATGAATTTTGTTAAATTATCTTGTTAAATTTTGCATTTTATTTCAATATTTTTTCCCAAAACAGAACTTTATGTTGTATCTTTGTTTAGGAAAAAGTATTCATTTTGAGAAAATAATAACCCCCACAAATCAGCAAATCATGAGACACAACTACTTAAGTGCTTCTTTAACAGCGATTTGTCTTATTATTGCCCTGCAAACCTTTGCACAACCCTGGAGTTATCAATTTGGGACAACTGCTGCTACTTTTAGCACCGCCAATACAGCAAATCTGAATTTTCTTCCCCCCACACCCACTGGTGGCGGGACAGACCGCGTTTATATCGGAACTGCCGGTGGAAGTTTTAAACTGAGCAATCCCGGAATCA
>CAYLTH010000038.1:0-1848 GCA_964386485.1 uncultured Bacteroidales bacterium
GATGATTCCCAAATTACTTCTTTTGACATTATTACAACAATCTCATTAATACCTTTTTCTGTAATCTATTCTGGCTTTGGTCATTCGTTCTCGCATTCCTCCCTCTTGTATAAATGCTTTTTCCAATGATTTTATCTGGTGGAACAACAGGTAACTTACGATGTTAATAAGGCAAATCATTGAATTTGCACAAATAGCAGGGTCATTGTGTTCGATGGCTTTTTGGAACGTTTTGTAATTGGCATTGGGGGTCTTGTTTATTTCTCCAAAACGCCGGTATAAGCGGCTGCCCTTATCCCAGACTGGCAAGTTATTGGTTCTCAGGTAGTCCTTGTAATCAATCATCAACTCTTCAAGGCTGGCACGGGCAACATTGGTTAATTTAATCTCGGTTTCTTTTGAAGTCCCCGATGCCATACTTGCTTCTGCAATATTTTGCTTGCCGCTTCTTGCTGCCTGGACCATTTGATCGATCGTTCTGTCGTATTTTCTAAAAAACCTTCTGGTGAAGACGATTGTACCATCATAAATAATTTCTGATTTCTGGTAGGTTATCAGGTTCTGATATCCCCCATATGTTGGAATAAACCCAGGCCGATTCTGGTTGTAATTATCCATACTTTCGTTTTTAAAATCAAATTATCGCAACTCATGACTATAAGTTGTAATAATATATACGGATTTCACACAGGAAGTCGGAAGCTAAACGATCAATTTTTTGCAATTTATATTTTACCAAAAAAGGAGAAATATAATACACGTGCACATTGCACTAAAACAATGCAACCCCAAAGAGCAGGAAATAAATTGATAATGAGCTACTTAAACGTATAATGTTTCTGAGAAAAAAAGCTGACGATGATGGTTATTACAGAAATAATCATAATGGATGGTGTCGGGTAAATGTGGAAATAATCCACAAAGAGTTTTAGCCCGGCATAATTTACAAGCAGATTAACAAAGACCACAACCATATAGCGGAAAAGCTGCACTCTTCCTTTTAAATCAGAACCCGAAAAGGTGACATATTTCTGCATAATAAATCCGGTAAACAGGACAATGGGGAACTTAATCCCCAATGCGGCTATATGGGAACTGATGGTAACGAATCCGAGTTCTACCATTTTATGCTGCAAAACAAAGTTGTAAACCACAAAATACAACGCCCAGTCGAACACCAGGTTTATTACTCCGGTAGCTCCATAGCGGAAGAACTGCAGTGTCATGTATCTGCGAAAAGGAGGATAAAAGAAGTCGATGACTGCCCGGATCCAATCGCAAATTGTCTGAAATATTCTTCGCATGAATGATTTGTATTATTTCAATTCCCGGCAATTGAACCCTATTTTAAAGTTCAATTACCGGGAAATTTTAGAAGCGGCAAATCTACGAAATATGGGATAACTATATCAGCAATTCGTTTATGAATTTATTCCGTTTTCGTGCTACAGCGTTCACTCCACTCTGCCTTCATTTTCTCCCGTTCTTCCGGATTCATGTGCATCCATTTGCCATGCCATTCTGCATCATGTTTATGATGGAATTTTGCATGTTTATGTCCGCCACCAAATCCGCCAAAGAGTATTTTTGACAACACCAGAATTCCAAGAGCCTGCCAGAAGCTGATGACCGGAAGTCCGAAGAGTACCGGAAGTAAATTATTCCAGAGTAACATGACGATACTGCCAAAAACAAAAATACCGGCAGCAATGGCTATGGGGATAAATATGGCTCGTTTAATCCAGAAATTTTTCCCTCTTGTATGATTACAACACATCATTTTTATAGTTTTTAAGGTTATTATTCATAAAATTCAATCAAACGTTCACGCAGGTGCGCCACTGCGTA
>CAYLTH010000038.1:1948-6983 GCA_964386485.1 uncultured Bacteroidales bacterium
AAGGTTATTATTCATAAAATTCAATCAAACGTTCACGCAGGTGCGCCACTGCGTATCGTTTACGCGATATGATCGTCTTAATGCTTTCCCCGGTTTTGTCGGCAATCTGCTGTAAGGTTAAGTCTTCCAGCTCATTTTGCACAAAGACGTCTCTTTGTTTTTCGGGCAATTCATCCAGGGCTTTGAACAAGGCTTCCATTAAATACTTTCGATCCAGTTCATTTTCAGGATTCCCGGTATCCGACATCAGCGCTTCAGGAAAGAACAGACTTCCATCTTCATCTTCATAAATCATTGATTCCAATGATTCATTCGATTTCTTACGGGTTTTGTCAACGATCCTGTTCCGGCTGACCCGAAAAAGCCATGAACTCAGTTGCCCGACCGGCTCCGTATCGATCACCGAAATCATCTGAGACCAGACATCCTGCAGAATATCTTCGGCGTCTTCATCATTCTTTACACGACTGCGTATAAAACCGAAAAGGCGCTTCCCATAATTCTGCACAGCATTTCTGATATTCTGCTCTCGCTGTGCCATCGGTATTGCAATTAATTCGTCCATATAAACAGGTAGACGAACGAAACTGAAAATTACTTTAAAACTTTTGTTTTTTTTTCGAACGAACAGAAGGGCTAATCATAACTCAACCTGCTATCCCCTGTTATTGGAATTTCTTCACCCAGGAAATGCGGACTGCGGTTAATCAATACTTCACCCCAGGCTTTAATATTCGCAATAAATTCGCGGAATCTGAGCCGCTTCATTGATCTATATTCCCTCTTATCGGCCTGATAACCAAATGCATGCAAACCCTTTGCACGGGCAATATACAATGCTCTTGCCAGATGAAATTTCTGGGTTACAACAATAACACTATCCACCAGAAAGATCTTTTTAGCCCGCACCATTGAATTATAGGTATCAAATCCGGCATGATCGAGAAAAATATTTGCGGTATCTACACCGCGATCGAGCAGGTATTTCTTCATATTATTGACTTCATCATAATTTTTCCGGCCATGATCGCCACTGAGCAGAAAACGTTTGATTTTCCCATGCTGATATAATTCCAGACCCGCATCAAGTCTGTCCTGCAGAAAATCGGAGGGTTCCCCGTCTGCCTGAACCTTTGCCCCGAGAATTAATCCGGTATAGCAAACCGGGATACCACTTTTATCAGTATAAACGTATTTCCCGGACCGGTTCCGCACCGAATTATTGATCAGATAAGCAGCGGATAAGCCGGCTAAAGCCAGAAGAAAAATATATTTCAGGGAGCGCATTAATCGAATTTAGGAGCCTGCATTAATTTGTTCAGAAAAATATCTATATATAATCTCTTTCAACAAACCCGAATCTATCGGTTTTGATATATAATCATTACAACCAGCCTGCATCGCTTTTTCCATATCTCCCAACAAACCGTAAGCCGTTTGCGCAATAATAATCACGTCTTTATTAAATTGACGAATTTGCCGGGTGGCTTCATATCCGTTTATTCCCGGCATTTGAACATCCATAAGAATCAGATTGATATCGGGATGATTTCTGCAATACTCCACTGCTTCAATTCCAGTATGCACACTGCTTGTTTGTTTGCTATATGAATGCATGATTCGGCTTAATAAAACATCCGAAATCTCATCGTCCTCAGCAATCAGAATTTTCAGATCCGGAGTTTGAAATTCTGTAAGGTTCTCTCCGGAATTATCCGCCTCCGCACTTTGTAAACCCTTGTTCGACTGAACCATTTCATGGTAAGGAAGGGTAAAATAAAAAACAGAACCATTTCCAGGTTCACTTTCAACGCGAATTTTTCCTCCCATCATTTCGACATAGGATTTTGAAATGGCAAGACCTAAACCTGCACCCTGATGTGCCATTTTATCTACAATATCAGACTGAATAAACCGCTCAAAAATGGCCTTTTGTCTGTCTTGTGGAATCCCTATTCCCGTGTCTTTGACAAAAAATTCAATTTCGTTGGTTTTTAAAATATACCCCAATTCAATTGCACCTGTTTCGGTATATTTAATTGAATTTTTTACAAGGTTTGTCAGAATGGCATACAATTTTTCCTTGTCGGTTTGTATCCAGGATTCTTCATCTTTAAAGCCATTGCTTAACGAAAGAAGTATCCCTTTTTTCTGAGCTTCCGGCCTAAAGAATTGATGTACAAATCGTGTTTGCTCATTGATATTCGTTTCTGAAATAGAAATTTCCATCTGGCCCGATTCTATTTTCGAAATATCAATGATATCATTAATAATATTCAGCATCCGGTTGCCGCTTTTTTTAATAATATCAATATAATTCCCTTGCTCTTCACCCGTCAGACCAGGCTGTTTGAGCAAATCAGAAAATCCAAGGATTCCATTCATCGGGGTCCGGATTTCATGACTCATATTGGCCAGAAATGCCGATTTAAGCCGATCGCTTTCCTCCGCTTTTTCAAGGGCACGAAATAATTCTTCTTCTTTACGCTTGAGCTCAGTAATATCAGATGCAACTCCGATGAGTCCTAAAACATGTCCGCTTTTATCCTTAATTATCGTGGTCGAAAGATAAATCGGAAACTCGTTCCCGTCTTTTCGCTTATTGATCAATTCGCCTTTCCATCCACCCTGCAGGGTGGCCGGAAGAATTTCGCCGGCCATATCTGACGGAGTTTTATCAGATTGGAGAATTCCAACATGCTTCCCGACTAATTCCTCTTCGGTGTACCCATAGGTCTTTAGAAAGGATTTATTGACAAAAAGGATATTATCCTGAATATCAGTGATACTAACACACTCATTAACAGATCGCAGTGAATGAGCCAGCATAAGAATATCTTCTTCCGCACGCTTGCGCTCTGAAATATCCTGAACCTGCAATAAATAACCTTTAATGGCATTACTGTCAGCTCCCTTTAAAGGAGTAATAATATAATCAAGATATGCTTTCCCTGATCTGTTGGTCTGATACTGATTGAGTGCTTTAACTTTCTCAAAGTCAAAATCAGACTGATAGGTTACCGTTTCGCCTCTTCGCAGTTTTTCTTTTATTGTATCATCTAAGCTTGTTCCGCTGAAAAGATTAAATTCGTGTATTTCAGACACATCCGGAATTCCAAAGATGGATAGCGAAGCCTTATTGGCATTAACCTGTAACCCATCTTCCCTATAAAGTTCAATTCCAATGGGGGCTTCATCAAAAATTGTCCTGAATTTCACTTCACTTTCGATCAGTGTTTTTTCGGCTGCCTCTCTTTTCCTTTGTTCTTTTAATACATTTCTGACTTTGGTCAGTGAATAAAAATAATAGGAAATGGTAATAAAGAGCAGGGAAAATATCAATATAAGCCGATTCCGTAATGTAGCCAGTTCAGTAAAAACATCCTTTTTTAGATACGAAATTATGATGGTCCAGTAGGTATTTCCGAGTGGAACACGATAATACACCATGTAATTTTCATTTCTCACCGATTTGGTCTGTTCCGGAACTTCACGATGTATCCCTTTGGTACTCCCGCTTTCAGAGATTCCAATTTGTTTGATTAACCGAACTGCAGATGTATCATTATTGTTATTATCTAAAAATGGCATACCAATATGTCCGGGAACCGGACAATAAATTTCAACACTATTTTTACTGAGCATCCATACATTCCCGGTTCCTTTAATTTTAACTTTACCGAGATAGCGTTTCCCTAATTCATCAATTGAAATTAAAATAGCAAGACTTCCTGCGAACTTATCATTCTTCATAACAGGGACATGAAGAGCAATCGCCAGATATCCCTGAACCGACAGAAAAACATCACTGATAGTGGGCTTATGCGTTGCTGATACTTCCTGAAAATGGGCCTGACCAGAGATATCCCTTCCGACAGCAGATTTGTTTTCAGGGAAAGTGCACAATATGATTCCCTTATCGTCGACCCGGGTAAAGGCCTTGATCTTTGTTTTGTGCGTTTCAAAAAAACTCTTCATTAGAACAGTACCCTCCACCGTGTTTTCGATTACGGCAGGCTGCACCGACAAAAAAGTAAGATCCGACTGGTATTCTGTAAAGAAGGACGTGATTCCCTGTGCAGCAGTCTGGGCAAGCATTAACTGCTCATTATTAAATTCGCGGATTGTTCTCAGCTTAATATCCGCATAAACAAGATAAAAAAGCACAAAGAATACCGTTAAAATCAACGGCATTATAAAAAAACGCTTTAAAAATTTTAAAAATGCCTGCACAATTAGGCTTTAAGATTTATACCATTGTATCGCGATCAAATTTACAAAAATCCGGTATAAATACTACTTACAAAATAACTATTTAAGGATGTACGGAACAATCCTATAATCAAGGATACCCTTCTCATTATAACTTTACAAACATTCCCAATCCAAAGGCGGGATGAAGTTTAAAAAAATCGCTGAAATCGTAACCAGGGACACGAATGCGCTCAACCTTTTTATGAATCATCTTATAAGCAAAACCCACATCCAGCTGAAACCCAAATTTGCGGGTAATATTTAGATCACGTCCAATTCTTGCATTTAAAAAGAGGAAAGTATCAAAATACTGTTCCGTTTGACGATCAACATAAATGAAACCGAATCTGCCGTACCAGGGATATCTTTTGCTATACTTTGATCTACCCCCAAAATGGTTATATACATCTGCCGTCATTGAAAAAACACTTGAATTTCCAGAAGAAAGATACCCCATACTAAATCCAAGTTGCTCCTGCTTAAACAGGTAACGAATACCCAATGTTAAATTTTCAGGATAACCCAGTTCCGTTGAAACAGCAAATTTTGATTGTCCGGCGACAATTCCGGAAGTGCCGGAAATCAACAAAATAACGAATAGAACGCAGCCGATTTGTTTCATATCCCTGATTTTGAGCAACAAATAACCTGAATATTCTACAATTTTTTTTGCACAATTATAAGAAAAAAAATCATTCAACCGGTTATGGCAGGTCTGGTTTGTTTTTTTACTTCATCCACTCAAATACCCGGTAATGATCGCCATTCATTCCGATGGCCC
>CAYLTH010000038.1:7083-15976 GCA_964386485.1 uncultured Bacteroidales bacterium
TTTTACTTCATCCACTCAAATACCCGGTAATGATCGCCATTCATTCCGATGGCCCGGTAAACAGCCTGCGCATTCCGGTTCCGTTCATCCACATAAAGCCGAAGCCCGCGGATGGCCGGGTCCTGCAATACCAATTGCCGGAGGTACTCATACATCTGACGAAAAATTCCACGGTTCCTGAACGCTTTTTCCATATATACCGATTGGATCCACCACACATTGCCATTCCGCCAGTCGCTCCACTCAAAGGTAAGCATCAGCGATGCAACGACAACCCCATCTGTCTCGGCTACATAATAATGTCCTTTCGCCGGATCATCAAATACAGCGCGGATTCCGGCCTCCAGGACCAGCGGATCCAGTTCCAGAGATTCCGTTTCCATGGCCATGCTAAGCTGAAACCGGCATATTACAGGGATATCAACTGGTTCTGCTTTTCTGATGTGTATTGCTTCCATGATGCGAAGTTAGGAAATTTGGACATTCAAATTTTGATTACCTTTGCGCCTTAATAAAATCGACATGAGCGAACAGATTAAGCATGAATGCGGCATAGCCATGGTACGCCTTCTCAAACCGCTCGAATACTACCTCGCCAATTACGGAACTGCACTCTACGGACTGAACAAACTACACCTGCTGATGGAAAAGCAGCACAACCGGGGTCAGGACGGAGCAGGAATGGCGTGTGTAAAATTTGATATGCATCCGGGCAAGAAGTTTATCAGCCGGTTGCGTTCGAACGGGGCAAATCCGATTGAAGAAATTTTCAGAAAGATTTATGATAAAGTCCGGGATCTGAATGAACGAACTCCCGAACGACTCAAAGATATAGCCTGGCTGAAGGAAAATCTTGATTTTACAGGAGAATTGTTTCTCGGGCATTTGCGTTACGGTACATTCGGACGCTATAATATGGAGTACATCCATCCGGTGATGCGTGAAAATAACTGGATTACCCGCAATCTGGTGCTGGCCGGTAACTTCAATATGACCAATGTGAATGAATTATTCCAGAAACTCATTGATCTGGGTCAATATCCTGTGGAGACTTCGGATACCGTGACAATTCTCGAAAAAATCGGCCATTTTCTGGATGAGGAAAATGAGGAATTATACCAGTGGTTTCGGGGAGAAGGTCATGAAAAGAAAGATATCAGCCCGATGATAGCAGAACACATGAATATTTCAAAAATTCTGGTTAATTCATCGAAATACTGGGATGGCGGATATGCTCTTGCCGGCATGATGGGTCATGGAGATGCTTTTGTTTTGCGGGACCCGTCCGGCATCCGTCCTGTTTTCTATTACCATGATGATGAAGTGGTGGTTGCTACTTCTGAAAGACCGGCCATTCAGACTTCTTTTAAAGTTTCTTTTGAATCTGTCAAGGAGCTAAAACCCGGTCATGCCCTCATTATCCGTAAAAACGGCATAGTAGAGGAAGTCCGGATCAAAGATGATCTGCCACGCAAATCCTGTTCGTTTGAGCGCATTTATTTTTCACGCGGAACCGATGAAGAAATTTACTCGGAACGAAAAAAACTCGGTCGGTTTCTGGTTCCTTCAATTTTAGAGGCCGTCGGGAATGATCTGGATCATACTGTGTTTTCCTACATACCCAATACGGCTGCCGTAGCCTATTACGGGCTTATTGAAGAGCTGAACACCTATTGCACCCGTGTTCACGCCAAAAAATTACTGGCCGAAAAAGATACACTTACAGAAGAACGTATTGCAGAGATCCTTTCATATCAACCCCGTATCGAGAAAGTCGCTGTAAAAGATGCTGCACTCCGGACCTTTATTACCAATGATGTTCAGCGTGATGACCTGGTAGCGCATGTATATGACATCACTTATGGTACGATTCAAAAAGGTTTAGATAATCTGGTAGTAATCGACGACAGTATTGTTCGGGGAACAACCCTGAAAAAAAGCATTCTGAAAATTCTGGCCCGGCTCGAACCGAAAAAAATTGTAGTGGCCTCTTCTGCCCCGCAGATCCGCTTTCCGGACTGTTATGGCATTGATATGGCCCGTCTCACTGATTTTGTGGCTTTCCATGCTGCCATCGCCCTGTTAAAAGAGACCAATCAGACACATGTAATCAATGAAGTATACCGGAAATGTAAAGAAACTACGGACAATCCGCCGGAATTCCCTGAAAATCATGTAAAACTGATTTACAAACCCTTCACCGCTACCCAGATTTCAGCGAAAATTACACAACTTCTCACACCACAGGGAATCACTCCTGAAGTTGAAATCGTGTATCAAAAAATCGAGGATTTACATGAAGCCTGTCCGGAACATCTTGGCGACTGGTACTTTACCGGTGATTATCCTACCCGGGGCGGAATTCTTGTTGCCTGCAGATCGTTTGTAAATTACATTGAAGGCAAAAACGAAAGGGCGTACTAAAATTACATGAGTTTCTGGTAGACCTGCCACCAGCGGTTTGGTAATTCATCCTGGCAGGCAGTCTGATAATCCTGATAGGAACAGGGAACGAGGTAATGGCGCTCGTACTTGCTTTTCATGCTCGTTTGTACCGGAACTTCCATCCACCATCGGTCGCTTTTCTTGCTTTTAAAGAAAACCAGTTCATCTTTGTGTCCTGAGATGGTCACCAGATATTTGATATAATTTTCTTTATCTTTCAGAGGATTATCGCTTTTCCGGGCATAAAACCCTTCGAAGAAATACCAGATAGCCTGTGCTACGAGGTGGGCAGTCTGTCCGTGATGATCATTCATGGGATTGACCTCATAAAACCCGATGGAAGTAAGCTTGTCGCTCAGGCCGGCATAGCGGGCAATCTGACAGAGTTCCTCGCCATAAAAGCCGTTGGGAGAGGAATTCCCGTTACCGGGAGCATCACTTTGCCTGACAGCACTGATGTCGATTGAAACCATATCGGCATTCCGCACGATGGGTTCAACTTCCTCCATATCGGCTCTGACTTTCCCCAGGCGGTAGGCATCGAACAGCAGATTATTCATCAGGCGGATGGCTTCCTGGTCCACAAAATAGGACTGGTACCCGATATTGGCAAAATTGAACAGATAATTTGGCTGATGGAGGATAATCCGGCTTACATATGATTGAGAATCCTCTTCATTCTCTGATTTTCCCAGATCGAAACAGGAATCGATGGCAACAATGTTGATGATCTGACCCAGTTCTTCATAGGCTTTGTAATTGGCATAGGTCAGATCCTGTGTTCCTCCGATAATAATGGGAACGACACCGGCTTTAAACAATTGTCCGATCACATAAGACAGGGCAAAATAGGTATCATCCACATCAAACCCCTGTTTAAGATTGCCCAAATCCACAATTTTTGCTGTGGTTTGTGTGGGGAAGAGTTGATAGAGGAAGTCGCGAACAAAGTCAGGAGCCTGAGCACAGCCTTCATTATTGACTCCATAACGATCTTCTTTGACACCAATCAGTGCCATATCGAATCCTTCGGGATCGGGACATGTGCCGGAAGCCGTGTACGAATGAATCAGGTCGCCCATTCGTTTGCGCTGACCTTTTTCAGCAAAACGAAATTGAATTAAATCAACAGGTTCAAAATATACCGAAAGGTCCATGGCAAATAATGATAGGTATTATGATTGTTTTCTTCTGTTAAAACCGCCGGCTGATCTGGGTTTAGACGGTTCACTTTCCTGAACGATTTTAAGACAATCGGCCAATTCAAGTGAAGCAGCATCTTTTGATTTAGGAATCTTGAAGTTTTTCTTATTGAAAGAAATATAAGGACCGAATCTGCCATTCATAACGCGGAGATTAGGTTCTTCCGGGAATTCACGAATCAGGTTATTCTCGGCCTGGGTTTTCTTCTCGAGCATCACTTCAATTGCTCTTTCCATATTAATCGTGTTCGGATCATCACCCTTCTTGAGGCTGTAAAACAGATTATTATGTTTAATAAACGGGCCGAACCTGCCAACACCGATATTCACTTCAAATCCTTCATATTCACCAATAGACCGGGGTAATTTAAAAAGTTCCATGGCTTCATCCAGACTGATGGTTTCGATTCCTTTGTCTTTGGGAAGTCGGGCAAATTTGGGTTTATCTTCACTTTCGGTATCACCAAGCTGCACCATAGGGCCAAACTTGCCGATTTTCACAAAAACATTTCTGCTGGTAGCCGGGTCTACACCCAATAAACGCTCACCCGAAAATTTCTGCGTACCGGAGTTGGTATCTTCTACCTGTTTATGAAAAGGCTCATAAAATTTGGCAATCATTTCATTCCAGACTTTATTTCCGGCTGCCACTTCATCAAATTCCTTTTCAACATTGGCAGTGAAGTTAAAATCGATAATATTATCGAAGAACTGCATCAGGAATTTATTCACCAGATTTCCCAGATCACTCGGACACAATCTGCCTTTTTCATTTCCGGCTTTCTCTGATTTAACAGTTTCTTTGATCTGATCGTTTTTCAACTGGATATAGGTGAATTCACGCTTGAACCCATCTTTATCCTGTTTTACAACATACTCTCTTTTCTGAATAGTTGAGATGGTTGGAGCATAGGTAGAAGGTCTTCCGATACCCAGTTCTTCCATTTTCTTTACCAGACTGGCTTCCGAATAACGGAACGGCGGTGCCGTAAAACGTTGTGTTGCTGTAATTTCATCATTCTTCAGAACCTGTCCTTTTTCAACCGGAGGCAGAATTCCTTCTCCTTCCTGACTTTCTTCTTCATCGGTTGATTCCATGTAAACCTTCAGGAATCCGTCGAATTTGATCACCTCGCCACGGGCAATAAACTTTTCGGGGCGGGTAGTCACATCAATGGTGATGACTGTTTTTTCGACAACGGCATCTTCCATCTGACTGGCGATGGTCCGTTTCCAGATGAGATCATAAAGGCGTTGCTGTGATGAATCGCCCTGAATGGTTTGTTGATCCATATAGGAAGGACGAATGGCTTCGTGTGCTTCCTGTGCGCCTTTTGATTTAGTTGTAAACTGCCTGGTTTTGACATAATTGGCACCAAACTGTTTTGTAATTTCATCTTTTGCCATACCCAGCGCCATTTTTGAAAGGTTCACGCTGTCGGTACGCATATAAGTGATTTTCCCGCTTTCATATAGTTGCTGGGCAACCATCATTGTCTTTGAGACTGAAAAACCAAGTTTACGACTGGCTTCCTGCTGCAGGGTTGAAGTTGTAAACGGAGGTGCAGGCGATTTTTTTGCCGGTTTGGTTTCAACCGAATTCACGATATAGGAAGCCGGAATGCAGTTTTCGAGAAATGCCAGCGCTTCTTCTTTGGTATCAAAACGGGCATTTAATTCGGCTTCCATCATAGCTGTTCCTTCGGGCAGAGACACAATAAACTGAGCTACAACCCGATAAGCAGAAGTACTGACAAAAGCTTTAATTTCTTCTTCTCTTTCAACAATAAGGCGGGTAGCCACTGACTGTACCCGTCCTGCTGAAAGCGATGGTTTTACCTTTTTCCACAAAAGCGGAGAGAGTTCAAAACCTACCAGACGATCCAGAACACGGCGGGCCTGCTGTGCTTTTACCAGATTATGATCAATGCCGCGTGGATTAGCAATCGCTTCCTGTATGGCTGTTTTTGTAATTTCATGAAAAACGATTCGCCTGATTTTGGTTTCATCCAATCCCAGGGTTTCAAATAAATGCCAGCTAATGGCTTCTCCTTCACGGTCTTCATCGGATGCGAGCCAAATAAGATCGGCTTCCTGACTGGCCTTTTTTAATTCACTGACAACTTTCTTTTTATCGGCTGATACTTCATAAGCCGGTAAAAAACCGTTATGAATGTCGACACCAAGTTGCTTTTTTGACAAATCCCGGACATGTCCGAAACTTGACTTCACTATGAAATCCTTACCCAAAAAGCCTTCAATTGTTTTAGCTTTGGCAGGAGACTCTACGATTACCAGGTTTTTTCCCATCTATCTTTGCGATTTTGCGAGTGCAAAAATAAGACAAATACAACTCCCTTATAATATGGTGTGCTTTTAACAACGCATTTTTATTTCCGGAGGCCATAGTTTTAACTATTTTTGAACCCGCTTGTTAGTATGCTTACTATATATACGGAATAAAGAGATCAAGGTGGAAGCAAAAAAGAAAATTTTTATTGAAACACACGGATGTCAGATGAATTTCTCTGACAGTGAGATAGTTAGTTCCATCATGTTAAATGAGGGATATGAGATGACTTCCGAATTGAAGGAGGCAGATGTGATCTTTGTCAACACCTGTTCGATCCGGGATAATGCTGAACAAAAGGTCCGGAACCGACTCAGACAATTTAATGTATTGAAGAAGAATAATCCGGATTTAAGGGTTGGTTTACTCGGTTGCATGGCTGAAAGGGTGAAAGAAAACCTGTTTGAAGAGGAAAAAATACTCGATTTAATTGCCGGTCCGGATGCGTATCGTGATCTCCCGCAATTATTGGAAGCCGCGAATGAAGGTCAAAAGGCAATCAACCTGATTCTATCAGCTGATGAAACCTATGCTGATATCAGTCCGGTACGCTATGATTCTAATGGTGTATCCGCATTTATTTCGATCATGCGTGGCTGTGAAAACTTTTGTGCATATTGTGTTGTACCCTACACCCGCGGTACCGAAAGAAGTCGTTCGCCCCGCACTATACTGGATGAAGCAGCAGATTTATTTGCAAAAGGATACCGGGATGTAACCCTGCTCGGACAAAATGTAAATTCCTACAAATGGGATGAAAATGAAGAAAATACAGGCTTCCCCGACCTGCTCGCACAGGTTGCGGCTATCAACCCACTGCTGCGTGTGCGCTTTGCCACATCTCATCCCAAAGATCTGAGTGATGAACTGATTGCCGTGATGGCTGCCAATCCGAATATCTGCCGGTCTGTTCATTTACCGGTTCAATCCGGAAGCAATGCCATGCTGTGGAAGATGAACCGGAATTATACACGTGAATGGTACCTGAACCGGGTTGCCGCCATCCGCAACGCCATGCCCGACTGTATGTTGTCGACCGATATCATTGCCGGTTTCTGCAGTGAAACCGAAGAAGACCATCAGGACACCCTGAAGCTGATGGAAGAAGTGGCTTATGACTATGCCTATATGTTCAAGTATTCAGAACGGCCCAACACTACAGCAGCGGATACCATGCCGGATGATGTTCCGGAAGATGTGAAAGCAAGGCGGCTGGATGAAATCATTAAGCTACAGGGCACGCTATCGCTGCAATCCTACAAAAACGATGTTGGTAAAACCTTTGAAGTATTGGTGGAGGGCCATTCGAAGCGATCGAAAGCCAAACTGGCCGGGAGAAACAGTCAGAATAAGATGATAATTTTCCCGGATAATGGCACAAAAACAGGCGAATATACTCTGGTCAGAATCACGGATTGCACTTCTGCAACGTTAATGGGAGAAGCAATTCCTTCCATTTCTTAAATAATCATTATTCATACCCGAATATATTCTTTCAAAAAAAAGCGGGTGCCTCTTTTCAGAGACACCCGCGGCGCTTAGAACGATATTGGGAGAGGGTTATAATGCGCCTTCATCATATGCTTTTTCTCCGTGAAGAGCCATGTCGAGACCTTCTTTCTCCTCGGCTTCCGACACTCTGACAGGAGTAATATAATTGATGATAATCAACATCAGATAGGTAAAAAGGAAAGCATATACCGAAGCAATGGTTACGGCAACAATCTGTTTAAAAAGGAAACTTGAATTCCCGTAAATAAGCCCGTCGGCACCGGCTGCATTGATGGCTTTACTGGCAAATACACCCAGTAAAATGGTTCCCAAAACACCACCAACACCGTGTACGCCCCATACATCAAGGGCATCATCCCATTTCATGCGGTTTTTCAACTGAACAGCACCATAACATACCAGTCCGGCAACAGTACCAATTAATGCGGCAGCCCACAGAGGAACAAATCCGGCACAAGGCGTAATGGTAGCCAATCCGGCGATAGATCCGGTAAGCAATCCAACAAATTTAGGTCTCCGTTCCCGGATCCATTCTATAACGACCCATGAAATTGTTGCAAAAGAGGCAGCTATATCGGTATTTAAAAAGGCCATCGCTGTAACGCCATCAACAGCTACTTCACTTCCTGCATTAAAACCATACCAGCCAAACCACAAAAGTCCGCTTCCGATAGCCACAAGAGGAATACTATTTGGTGTACTGTTTTTATCAACACGAGCCCCCACATAAAATACGGAAGCCAATGCAGCAAAACCCGCTGTTGCATGAACAACAATACCGCCTGCAAAATCAAGAACTCCCCATTGTGCCAGAATACCACCACCCCAGATCATGTGAACGAAAGGATAATACACAAAAATCTGCCATACAGTAAGGAAAATAATATAGGATTTAAAGGTAACACGACCTGTAAAAGCACCGGTAATAAGCGCAGGTGTAATAATAGCGAACATCATCTGATACGCGATAAACACGATTTCAGGGATTTTTCCATTGGAATACATGTCGTTCATTCCGACATTCATTAAAAAGGCTTTGTCGAAATTGCCAAAAATTCCACCTTCTCCCCCACTAAAGCAAAGTGAATATCCAAAAGCAAACCACAAAACAGTGGTCCAACCCAGAGAGAAAAAACTCTGGATCATGATTCCGAGAATATTCCGTTTTGTTGCCAGACCACCATAAAAGAAGGCAAGACCAGGCGTCATAAGCATTACCAGACTGCAGCAGAGCATCATAAATCCGGTTGAACCGGGTTCCAAAAGTTGAGTCATTGTTGTTTTATTTTAGGGTTGTGTTATATTGTTGATCGTAGAGACAAGGCATGCCTTGTCTCTACATTTAAAAATTATAGCGACATGGTTAACATGAAATATGCCCGGC
>CAYLTH010000038.1:16076-27123 GCA_964386485.1 uncultured Bacteroidales bacterium
CTTTTACTTTCCTGAGCATTGGCAAGAAAACCAATCATAATCAACGAAAGCAATAAAACAGAACGTGTAGATTTTTGCATAGGATTAAGGTTTGATGAATGAGGCAAAAGTACCGCAGCATCAACCTACCAGTCAATTCGTAAAAGAATGAAAAAAATTACGTGTTTCACGTAAAAACCTACACCTCGAGAAATCCCTGCCGGGTCAGAAAGCGAAAAAGATCAATATTGGTTTTTAATCCGAGCTTCTGCATCACGTGGGTTTTATGCGACTCAACCGTGCGTGTTGAAATAAAAAGTTTCTCTCCAATCTGTTGATTTGTAAGTCCTTCGGCAAGGAGTTTAAGAATTTCAAGTTCCCTTTTACTAATATCCTGCAGCCCTTTGGGTTCTTCTTCCCGGGATTTTCGCAGGGTATGCCTTACGATAATCCGGCTTACTTCATCACTATAATATTCCTCTCCCCTTGCCAAAGCATGAATGGCTGAGATTAACTCTTTTTTTGTTGTATTTTTCTCCAGATACCCCATCGCCCCATTGCGTACAGCCCGGATTATAACTTCCTGATCCATATACATGGATAACATAAGCACCTTAATATCAGGATACAAATGACGAATTTCCGCTGTTAACTCAATACCCGACCGGCCAGGCATCGAAATATCCATCAAAATTACCTCAGCACTGTGCCCGGATAAAAAATTCAATAATTCATCCCCATGACCGGCTTCTCCGCAAATCAGAATATCAGTCTGATCTTCCAGCATCGATTTAATGCCGTCGCGTACGATTTGATGATCATCTACTATAACTATCTTAATCTGTTCAGAATCAGTCATTTTCAAAAGGTATTGAGATTCGGATGGATGTTCCTTTATTGGCAATGGAAGTGATTTCGATTGTTCCGGAAAGAAGGTTCACACGTTCCCGGATATTATGTAACCCGCTGCCTTTCATAGATGCTGCTGTATCAAATCCATTCCCGTCATCATCTATCGAGATCAGAAGTCGGTTCGCGGCTGTTTTGATGGCAATACTGGCCCGGGAAGCATTAGAGTGCTTTAATATATTGTGAATTCCTTCCTGAATAATCCGGAAGACATAGGTTTGAACAGGCAAACTTAACTCTGAAGGCAACTCTTCAGAAATTAAGCCGAAGGTTGTTGAACCGGGGCGTGAAGCAGTTGTACACAGGGTCCGGATGGCATCACGGAGTCCGATTTCATTCAATAAAGCAGGTCTCAGATCAAATGTCACTCTCCGGATCTCCTCAATAATAAGATCGACATGATGCGAAATTTCTTCTATTTTCCGGGCTGCCTGGTTGGAATCGCTGAGAGGAATGCTTTGCATCCGCATTTTCAGGGCAGCCATGTACTGCCCGATTCCGTCATGCAATTCACGACTCAGGCGCTGGCGTTCCTGCTCCTGTCCGTCGATCATGGCTCTGACTTTCTGCAAACGCTCCACAAGCAATTCATTTCGCTTAATACCCAATTCCATAGCCATCTGGTTGAAGCGTTCGGCCAATTCTCTGACTTCATCGTGTACAGCCGGTAGTTCAACACTGGCCATACGCCCTTCCCGTATTTCCGTCACTGCATTTTTTAATTCAATAAGCGGGCGGGTTATCTTTCTGGAAATAAAAAAAGTTAAAAGAAAAACACCCAGGGCAATGAATAACGTTAATAACAAAATATTTGACCGTAACCTGAAAATGGGAACCATGGCTTCCTGATAATCAATTTCTGCCAGAATTGCCCAATTCAGGCCTGCTGTTGTAATTAACCCATAAGAACCCAGAATATCCACTCCCCTGTAATCTTTGTAAGCTCCTGTCCCCTCCATTCCTGAAAAAGCGCCTTTTACTCCGGTTGTAGAAACAGATGCTGATTTAAAATAATCGGACGAAAAGCGTGAACTTGTCCGGAGCCGGTGATCCTTTCCTACAAGGTAACTTTCGCCGGATTTTCCCAAACCCTTCGAATCATCATACTCAAGCATAATGGTATCGAGTGCAGTCGCATCTATTCTGGCTCCGATCACATGAATTGGTATACTGAACTCAGTTTTAACAGGCATAACAATCACCAGTCCGGCACGCTCTCCGCGCATAGTGTCGAGAATTATCACTTCCCCGGAATCAAGTACACGATCAAATATTCCAGTCGGAATTCCCAGAGAATCGCTATGCAATACCTGAGCCGTCCGTGAATCCCCCCTCCGAAATAAAATTCCGTCTGTTTTCCCCCTTTGTCCGATAAAAATTTCCTGACAATACGGGTTACTCTCAAGGTATTCATGAATGTAGGAAACACCGGGTTCACACTGATTCGGGATATCTTTCTGCAATGAATTCCCGGCTATTTGCCGCACAAAACGGGTATTTGAAAGCATCTTTACATCGCGGATCTGATCAAGCAGAAAACCCTCAACCTGATTCTTTTTAACCATCTTCACAGATGTTAATTGTTGAAAGGTACGCTCCATCAATGCTTTCCGGGAAACATAATACGAAAGAGCTCCGGCTAACAGGATAGCCAGAATACTCACGATCACATAATTCAGGATTAACCGTTCACGCAGCGATATCAGCCTGATTACTGCCACGTCTTACAAGCTAATCGTTAACATAAAAAATGCCCGGGATTGTTGTGGATTAAAAATCAAACTTCCCTTTATGGGTAAAGTATACTGATCCGAGATTTTAATATCCCGGGTACTGCTCAGCATCAGATTCGTTATGCCCATTCCGTTTCCATACATCCCTTCTTCGGGTGTAAATCCGACAACGGCTTCCAGCTTTTTCCCACTGATATTGAATGGATAACCAGCCTCGATGTAGGTTGAATACTGGTTCTCCTGTTTCCCGTCCACCCATTTTTTATCTGCACCATAAAAACAAGTTGCTGCAGTAAGTTTTATCGGAAATTTTTCTCCCCCGGTATACAACAGCGACCCTTCGAAAATGTGACCGGTCTTATCGTTATTGTACTCAAAATAGGGGGTATTGCTGATATTGGGATCCCAGCAGTAATCGTTCACCGTCAGACTGAACCGCCCTAAGGTATAGGTAACATAAAGATCTACCTCCTGATATGTCCCGGTGAAGTTAGTCGAACCCCAGGCGCCCAAAGTCAGATTTTTGTAAGTAAAAACCATCCCCGGCTGGATGTTGGGTGTGGGATCAGCAACCATGCCACGCCAGATGTAACTACTTACTATATCAGTCGTTACATTGAGTTCTGCTTTTTTTTCATTTTCCTGAGCCGTAGTGGCCATGTGCGTCAAACTGAATAAGATCAGTAAAACAGTTACCAGTTTATTCATAGGATATGATTTTTGATTCTGGCGAAAATAGGAATAATTCCTTACATACTCATCTCGCCCCGCAGGGGGGTTTGAAGCAGCCGGATGGTTTCAACTGTTGAAAGATTTTTGCCAAGCAGATACATCAGTTTAGCCAGGGCCGATTCAGTGGTGATATCAGAACCTCCGACTATCCCCATTTCTCCCAGTAAAGTACTTGTTTCATACTTTCCGATTTCAACAGCACCCCCTTTGCACTGGGTAACATTATATATAATAATTCCCGAATCAATCGCTTTGCGCAGACACAGGATAAACCAGGCATCAGTTGGGGCATTCCCGGCTCCGAATGATTCAAGAATGACCGCCTTTAAACCAGGTGTCGTTAAAATTGAATTCACAACAGCCGGAGTAATTCCGGGATAGAGCTTCAGAATGGCAATATTGGGATCGAGAACCGTATGAATTTTAAGCTTTTTAAAATTGGGTTTCAGGATCAGTTCCCGGTTATAGCGGATATTGACTCCGATTTCGGCTAATACCGGGAAGTTGCCCGACATAAAGGCCTCAAAATGCTCGGCATTTACTTTACTGGTGCGGTTACCCCTGTATAACTTGTTTTCAAAACAAATCGTGACTTCCGGAACCATCGGCATACCATCGTTGCCGGCAGCAGCAATCTCTACAGCATTGATAAAATTTTCCCGGCCATCATTCCGGATTACGCCCATAGGTAACTGAGAGCCGGTAAAAACAACAGGTTTATTCAGATTCTCAAGCATAAAACTCAGCATGGATGCAGAGTACGCCATGGTATCAGACCCGTGCAGGACCACAAATCCGTCGTAATTTTCGTAGTTCCGCTCTATGATTTCAGCCAGTTCAACCCAGAATGCAGGCTTCATATTGGATGAATCAAGCAAAGGATCAAAAGAGTGAATATCAATGGAATACCTGAAATTTTCAAGAAGGGGAATATGTTGGTATAAATGTTCGAAATCGAAGGGTTTCAGCGTGCCATCCTGATCCTTCATCATTCCAATGGTACCCCCCGTATAAATCACCAGTAAAGATGTATTCATGCATTCAGAAAATTTGAGTTTATTACTGAGTTATATTAAAGATATTCAAGGCATTAAGCGTTGTTTGCTTAGCCACTTTTGAAGGAGTGGTATGTTTGATGGAGGCCACTTTTTCAGCAATATTGACAATATAGGATGGTTCATTCCGGGTTCCCCGCATCGGAACCGGAGCAAGGTAGGGTGCATCTGTTTCGAGTACCATATGTTCCAGGGGCAATGCTTCCACAACCCGCGCCATCAGGGAGTTCTTATAAGAAACCACACCTCCGATTCCCACATGAAATCCAATTCCGGCAACTTCCTCTGCCTGCTCTTCATTCCCCGGAAAACAATGGAAAATCCCCCTCAGCTTATCCGAATTAAAACCTTTAACAATCTCAATGGCAACTTCGAGTGAATTGCGGGTGTGGATGACCAACGGAAGATCATATTCAATCGCCAGTTCAATATGCCGGGCAAATACTTCTTCCTGCTGCTTTTTATAACTGGTATCCCAGTATAAATCAATCCCGACCTCGCCAATTGCGTAATACTTGCGCGATTTCAGGTTTTCTTCAATCAAAGTCAGCTCTTCCTGGTATTTTCGTTTCACACTGGTCGGGTGCAATCCCATCATCGGAAAGCAGTGTTTCGGATAAGTATCACACAATTCATGAAACTCTTCCGTCGTATCCGAATCAACATGCGGAATAAACATGTACTTCACCCCGGCAGCAATGGCCCGCTTAACCATTTCGTCCCGGTCCGAATTAAATTCAGACAAATAAATATGGGTATGGGTATCACACAGTATCATAATCAGTTTTATGTTCTAAAGATAAAACTATTTTTTGATCTTTTGTCGCTACATTTGCAAAAAAGCCGGAAGTGACGAAATTCCTCATCATCCGTTTCAGTTCTATTGGTGATATTGTATTAACGACTGCCGTTATCCGATGTCTGAAACAGCAATATCCGGATGCCGTTGTTCACTTCATTACTAAGGATTCGTATCAATCTCTGCTGAAAGAAAATCCCTATATTGATAAAATCTATACTATTCGGGATGATATCGGGGAAGTTATTACCCAACTGAAACAGGAAAATTACGATCATCTGATCGATCTTCATAAAAACCTCCGCTCCTTTCAGCTGATTTTCAGCCTGCGGAAACCTTTCCATTCCTTTCCCAAACTCAATTTGCAGAAATTTCTGATTTGTAATCTGAAAATCAATATTTTACCAGATATTCATATTGTTGACCGCTATTTTAAAGCGGTAGCGAAACTGGGAATTAAAAACGATGAAAAAGGCCTGGATTACTATATTCCGGCCGAAACCGATCCCTGGAAAAAAATGCCGGAACTCCCGAAATCAGGCTATATCGCCCTGGTAATCGGAGGAAAACATGCCACCAAACAACTTCCGCCCGAAAAATTACATGAATTGTGCACCCGGCTCACCAAACCAGTCATAATTCTCGGTGGTCCGGAAGATAAAGAAACAGGGGAGTGGTTACTTGAAAAGCTGGATAGTCCACGGTCCGCAGTCGACAGTCTACAGTCCACTGTCCACAGTCCACAGTCCGTGGACCGTCGACCATCGACTGTCGACTATTTCTCCACCTGCGGCCACCTCTCACTCAACGAAAGTGCCGCCCTCCTCCGCGATGCCGATTTTGTCATCACCCACGATACCGGCCTGATGCATATCGCCGCTGCATTGAAGAAAAACATCGTTTCAATCTGGGGCAATACCATCCCGGCTTTCGGAATGTATCCCTACCTGCCAAAGGATTTTTCAGGCTATTCAGAAATACGCGAAGTAAAAGGCCTTTCCTGCCGGCCCTGCTCAAAACTCGGGTATCAAAAATGCCCGAAAGGACACTTTAAATGCATGAAGGAGATTGATGTGCTGATGTGCTAATTTGCTGATGTGCTGATGTGCTGGATGATTTGATGATTTGGAGATTTGATGATTTGGTGATAGTTAACAAAATGCTTTTTTGGCCCAGAAAATTATCGCAGAATATGTATAACCCTTGAACATTGACTGCCACTGATGCTGATGGTTTGAAGAAGGTAAGTGCCATTATCAAGCCCCGACACATCTATCATCATCTCTCGTTTAGCTTCAGCACGAAGGCTCATCATTTTTCTTCCTGTAAGATCAAAAATGCCAACAGATTCGATATCCTGTAAACTACTGATATTCATTTTATCCTGAGCAGGTTCTGGATAAATCCGGGATTCCAGTTTAGCATGTTCCGGTATCGCTGATGGATTATCAATAATGATAACCAGACTATCCCTTAAATAGCAGGAAGGTGCATATTCTTCAACGGTCAGGTATGCGGGTGTAGTCCCCGCCGGGCCCCATTGAACTATTACCTCATGATTGGTATAGCCACTTATGAAAGTCCCTCCATGCATATTCCAGAAGTAGTAATTTCCGGGATGATACACGACACTGTGTGTATCTATGGTATATTGAGGTATGACTTGTGCACCTGAAATAACCGGAGTATCCAGCGTAATGACTTTAACAAAAGCAGGTTGCAGCAACGTGTTGCTGTTTGTTCCATCCCAGACAGTCAGTGAAACATCCCAGTTACCGGCAGTTGAGTATTGAACAACCGGATATTGCAGAGTGGAAGATGAAGGATTTCCTCCCGGGAAACTCCATAGCCGGGAGGTGACATTCCCGGTTGAAAGATCCGTAAATGGTAAGTATTGACCCGTACAGATAGTGTCGCTTAAACTCGAAAAATTAGCCGTTAGTGTATTTGCTTTTTTGCGAAGAATCATCCCTTGTGAACCACTGATAAACAAGGTATTGTCCGGAGTTCGGGCAATCTTGTACAAGGCATAATTGTTTCCTCCTGTAAAATCCGAAATCCAGGTATTCCCACCATCTGTTGTTTTAAACACTCCCTCTATGGTCCCGGCAACCAAGGCACTATCCGTATTGTAAACATGCACACCATGTAATAAATGCCAGCCGCCTGCATTGCTGGTAGTCCAGCTTTGGCCACCATTCGTGGTGACCAGTACTTTCCCGTCTTCACCGCCTACAACACCATAATTCCCGTCATAAAAATCAACTCCGAGTAATATCGATTGAAATTGTCCGGTATAAATCGTAGTCCAGTTGAGTCCCCCATTGGTTGATTTGGCAATTTTCTCATCCCCTCCGACAACATATACCAGGGAAGGTGATGCATATTCCAGATCTTCGGCATTAACGGCAAATCCACTGGCAGCAGTCCAGGTAGCCCCGCCATCTGCTGTAACATAAGCCTGTGCACCTGCAGCACACACGATTCCATGCAGATTATCAATAAAATCAATCTCTTTGATGTACCATATTCCTGAATTCACAGTGACCGGAGTCCATGTAAGCCCTCCATCCGTGGTTTTGGCAAAATAATTCTGCCATCCTCCAATATAGCCGGTGTTCATATCGGTGAAACAAACGGCTTCAAGCCCCGGTAAACCCGCACTACTTATCTGAGTCCAGGTATCTCCGCCATTTGTAGTTTTCAGGATAATTCCTGTTCCGTTATAGGTCACATTTTCACCTACGGCAAAACCCACCTGATTCTGCCCCGGTGGAAAACTGATATCCATCAAAATGTAATTATAACCTGTATTAACCCATTGCCAGCCAGTCTGACCATGGATAGAGGTGATCAAAATGAAAAGTAATCCGGATAACAGTATTTTCGTTTTCATGGAATGAGGTATTGTTACATCAAATATACACAAAAAAAATCCCCGGAAGTTCTTCCCGGGGATTTTAAGTTTACCAGATATTGGCTCGCAGTTCCGGCGAAAGCCACATGGCATCGCCTTCCTTAACATTGAAGGCGGTTACAAAGACATCAACATGCGGAAGAGCCCCATTAACGCGCCATTTACCGAGTGAATGCGGATCAACTTTCGTACGGCGCTGAATTTCCTTGTCGCGAATATTCTGTGCCCATACATTGGCATAGGCCAGAAAGAAACGCTGCTGCGGCGTAAACCCGTCGATGTTCTCCTTCTGCGGATTCTTTTCCAGGGCTTTGGTTAAAGCATGGAAGGAAACCTGAAGTCCACCCTGATCAGCAATATTTTCACCAAGCGTAAAGACTCCGTTGGCATGCAGCGTGTCAAGAACCTTAATATTGTTGTAATGATTCACCAATACTGCCGTTTTGCTGTTAAACTGCGTAGCATCATCGGCTACCCACCAGTCTTTCAGATTTCCTTCCAGATCATACATTCTTCCCTGATCATCAAATCCATGGGTCATTTCATGTCCGATAACCACACCAATTGCACCATAATTCAGGGCATCATCGGCTTCAAAATCGAAGAAAGGAGGTTGAAGAATAGCTGCCGGGAAACAAATTTCATTGGAAGTTGGCTCATAATAGGCATTTACGGTCTGAGGCGTCATCAGCCATTCCATCGGATCAACCGGCTTGCCGATTTTACTGATCTGGTAATCGAATTCAAAACTCCGGGCACGGGCAATATTCGCCCAATAGCTTTCTTCGTTGACTTCCAGTTTTTCATAGTCTCGCCATTTATCCGGATAGCCGATCTTGACCTTGATGGCGCTTAGCTTTTCCTGGGCTTTCAGCTTGGTGGTGTCGCTCATCCAGCTCAATCCATTGATACGGTCGCTCAGCGAAGCACGAAGATTATCAACCAGAATCAACATTTTTTCCTTGGCTTTTGGCGGGAAATACTTTTCAACATACATTTGACCTACAGCCTCTCCCACCGATTCATTCACAACCTCAACAACCCTCTTCCACCGTGCCTGCATAACTTCTTTCCCGGAGAGAACATTCCCGTAAAAATTAAAATTCTGTTCTTCAAAATCCGATGAAAGATATGCCGCTGCATCATTGATTACATTCCAGGCCAGATAGGCTTTGAGGGCATCCGGACTCGCTTTTTTTAACTGGATCATCGCTTCCTTCAGAAAAGCCGTTTGTCCGATATTCAATTCAGTTGCAGCTCCGGCTCCAATCGAAGTCAGAAACAATTTCCAGTCAAAATCCGGACTCATCTTCTGTACGTCAGCCAGACTCAGTTTGTTGTAATTTTTTTCAGGATCACGCAGATCTTCCCGTGATGTAGAGGCTTTTGCCAGACTGGTTTCCAGATCCACTACGGCAATCGCACTTTTTAAGGAGGCCTCCGTACTAAAACCGGCCAGTTCAAACATGTTTACGATATGTCCCTGGTACTTAGCCTTGGTTTCACGGCTGTCAGCGTCGGTTGCCAGATAATAATCACGATCAGGCATCCCCAGTCCACCCTGATAGATATTCAGGATATTCATTTTACTGTTTTTCTGATCGGCACTCACATAGACTGTGAAGAAAGGTGCAGAACCCTGTTTGTGGAGGAGTGCAATTTGCTTCACGATTTCTTCCGGTGATTTCATGGCTGCAATAGCATCCAGCTGAGCCTTAACAGGTTCTGATTTTTGCTGATCCAGTTTGGCGGAATCCATACCCAGTTTATAGAGCATCCCGATTTTGGCGCCGATGCTTCCGTCTTTTTGTTTTGAAGATGCCAGACCCTCAATAAGATCTTTTACCTGCTTCTGATTATCTTCAGCAAGTTTGTCGAATGAACCATAGCGTGCATATTCTGCCGGAAGGGGAAATTTCTTCATCCACCCTCCACAGGCATACTGGTAGAAATCGGCTGCCGGGCTGACAGTCGTGTCGAGATTACTCACATCGAGTTTCGAAACGGTTTTTTGTTTTTTACAGCTCATTGCAATAACCATTAAAATTGCTGAAGCTACAATCACTGATTTTTTCATGGCGTTTGGTTTTATGAGCATGAAACGGAGGTTTATTATACATATTGATTTTGAATGGTCTGGTTTTAACGTTCTTTATCATAATGAATGTTAATTCGAAAGAATCTTGATTTCGACACGGCGGTTCCGCATCCGGTCAGCTTCTGTGCGTTCATCAACTATGAGTCTTTTCTTCCCGCCAAAGCCTTTGTAAGTCATTCGGGTTGAATCAACTCCCATTCTGCTAAGCAGGGTGTAAATTTGATGCGCACGATTCAGACTGAGTTCATTCGTCCGGGTATCGCTGTCATACCCGTCAGGGCTAACCGAGTCGCAACAAATATGCCCCTGAATCTCAATCTTAATATTGGGATGGGCTTTTAAGGCTTTCGCAACATCGGATAAAGCCGGCAATGAAATCCCGAGTAATTCATGACGTCCACCCTCAAAATTCAAATTCGGCAATACAATCTGGTCGCCGGCCTTAACATGATCAAGATTAATTGTTGTCGGAGTTTTTTCGGCTTGCTTTTTTTCTTTCCCCTTCCCCTTAGCAACCGGCCATCGGATTATCAATTCAGCTTTCCGGTGTTCCGGAATTCCTTTAGCTACTGGTTTCTGCGGAGGCTCAATTGCGCCTAAACCCTTGCTGTTCCTAAGCCGAAGGCTGTCGATCCCCTTACTGATCAGGTATTCCTTTACTACCCTGGCTCTTCCATCCGACAAATAGATATTTCGTTCTGGTGTTCCTGTATAATCTGCATATCCTTCAATGGAGAGAGGTGCCTTCTTGTTTCTCAGGATCATTGGCAAAAGGGAATCCAAAACATGCAAGGCTTGCGGACTCAGTTCCATCCGGTCGTTTGG
>CAYLTH010000039.1:0-26145 GCA_964386485.1 uncultured Bacteroidales bacterium
TGCCGGATGCAGAATGATGAAATGCGGAAGGCGGAATGAAAGTGCAAGAATGCGAACATGCAAGAATGCATGAATGCCAGAATTAGCTATCAACTATCAACTATCAATTATCAACTCTAAACCACCTTCTGTCGCTTATTCAGCCAATTGACAAGAACAAGAAGAAGAAGTCCAATCAGGAAGAAGACCACCACGCTGAGTACGCTGGCTTTCATGCTGCCGGTGAGGGCTTCCATGATGCCGAAGCTGAAAAGGCCGGCTACGGTTGCGAGTTTTTCCATGACATCGTAGAAACTAAAAAACGAGGTGTGATCTTCGGTTACAGGAAGCATTTTCGAATAGGTTGAACGCGCCAGTGCCTGGGTTCCGCCCATCACCAGTCCCACAAGCGAAGCAACAATGACGAAACCCGTGGCATCGGTGATAAAATAGGCTCCCAGACAGATGAAGACCCAGGCAAAGACGGAAATAATGAGGCTTTGAATGTTACCCAGTTTTTTGCTGATGCGGGCAAACGACCAGGCTCCGACTACACCCAGCAACTGGATAACGAGAATGGTGCCGATCAGCACTTCATCACCGAGTTTCAGTTCTTTCTCGCCATAGGTTGCGGCCATAAACATGACGGTGAGCACACCGCTGGTGACGAAGAAAAACGCGAATAAATACGAAACCATCACCGGCGAATGCTTGAACTGATTCCAGACGGTGCGCAATTCGGAATAGCCCTTCAGCAAAATATTCCCCTCAGATTTATGGCCAAAGGTGTATTTGGGCAGTCGGCGGAAGGTGATCTGCGAAAATCCTATCCACCAGAGAAATACGGTGACAAACGAAATACGGGCCGGTAATCCGGAATCGGTGATGCCAAACCAAAGGGGTTTCAGCACAATGATCAGATTCATGACCAACAGCACGACGCCACCCAGGTAACCCATCGAATAGCCGCGGGCACTGATTTTGTCGTGATCTTCGTTGCGGGCAATGACCGGCAGGAAGGAGTTGTAGAAAACCAGACTGCCGCCATAGCCCACCCAGGCGAGGAAGAAGCTGATGATGCCCAGCTCCAGCCTTTCTTTGTTGAAGAAATACAACATTCCACAGCCAACAGCCCCGAGCCAGGTGAAGATTTTCATAAAGGTCTTGCGCCTTCCGGTATAATCCGCGATGGAGGAGAAGAGCGGCGAGACAAAGGCCAGCAGGAGATAGGCCGCTGCAATCGCCCAGCTGTAGAGGACAGTATTGATCACTTCCAGCCCGAAGAAACTCACGGTATCACTGCCACCGGCGCGGGTTACCGAACTGTAATATACCGGGAAGATGGCCGATGCAATCGTAAGCTGAAATACCGAGTTGGCCCAGTCGTACATCACCCAGGCCCGGATGGTTTTCGGATTGTTCTGCTCAATGGTGTTGGTTTTCATGCGCCTGATGTTGATGAATACTTAATCAATGTAATCCTTGTCCATGCGAATGCGAAAAGCGGCCCCAAGCTGGAAAAAACTTTTGTCGGCAGGATAATTGAAGGCTTTTTGTGCTTCCTGACTGTAAATGAGCTTGTTGTGATCTCCGTCATAGAGTTGAAACCGGCGAAAAACCGTCATTCCGGCAGCTCCGTAAATCATCAGATTTTTCAGCGGATACACCTGAAGGAAGAGGGATAAGTGATTGTCGCCCAGGAAGGTATGGCCTTCCCTCACATAATAATCGTCGGGTCCGTGGTTCAGGCGGAAAGTGGCCGTTACATTTTTGTAGGCTAGTCCGGTATACACACCTTTGGCCAGTCGGTATTCGAGATTCAGACTGCCCGGTAACACACCATATATATATGTATGGTCATCGAGTTTCCAGTCGATGCCGAGCAGGGGCAAAAAGGAGTTGCCATAAAATTCGCGGTTGTAATACACCCCGAATTTGTACTTCAGCTGTTTGCTTTTCTGATACGTCATCAGCACAACACCGCCGAGCTGAAAATCCGATGTACTGTAGGAAGCAATATTCCTGCCGAGTCGCGGAAGGAGAATAAAGGACGTTTTCCAGTTTCTATTTTTCCAGACGTGTACCCATCCCAGGGGAATGGCTTCGGAATTGAGGTATTTGGTGTAGGTGGTATCCCCATCATAGCGAAATTCCTGTTCGACACAATCGAAACCCATAAAAAATACATCGCCGCTTTTCAGTTTCAGGGGCAGGAAGAGACTGTAATAACTTTCGCGCTGGGTGACCGAGGCATTGGGGTCATCCATGTAGGGTGAATTGGCGTAGAAATTGTTCCGGAAATGGAGCAGATCGACAAAGGGTTGGGCAGACAGGGAAAAGCCTGAAATGCATATCACCCCGATTATCAACAGTTTAGTCACATGTATCTTCATACGTATCCGTTTTGATCTTCCACAATTTCATCTTCAACCCGCCATGCCGGATCCACGATACACAGAAAGACCAGATCGTTTGATCCGGTATTTTGGATGCATTGCCGTTTTCCGGGGGGAATATAAATAGCCTGGTGCGGAAAAACCGGTTGCTGTTCATCACCAATATACATAATTCCCTCTCCTTCAAGTATATAATAGACTTCCGATGTTTTCAGGCTATGAGCAAAGGAGGTCAGTCCGGGAGGTACTTTGGCATGGGCCAGGCTGTAGCGCAGGTTCAGGTCGGCTTTATCCGGATGGAGGAGTTCGCGGAGGATGGTATTGTCGCCGGCAATGAATTCAGGGCAGTCGTAAAGGTCTTTAACAAACATATTATGAATGATTTAAAGATTTAGTAAACCGGATGTGCCCTGCAAAACCCTTTGAAATCGCAGGGATAGGGATTGTCGCATTGTTCGCCCATTTCGATGGCCGGAAGCCGGTGCAGGGCCAGCATCATTTTCTGGCTGAGGATTTCTTTTTCGAAATACGCATATTTTAACAGGGCATATTCCTGGATTGACTCCATCCGGAAATAGGTCCAGGGATGTTCGATTTCCTGTCCGGTATAGGCTTCCGTGACGTAGACGATCGAAATATTTTCGAGTATTAATCCGCTTTTCCGGATGATATAGGATTGGAATGCCGCATCCAGGCGATACACTTCCTTGATTTCGGGCGAGCTTTTCACTTCATAGGCCGACCATCCTTTTTCATCTTTCACGAGGATGTCCATGATGATGATGATGCCTTCGAATTCGAATCCGGCTTCATAGATCACGGTTTCGCCCTTTTCGATAAGCTCGCGGGTTTGCCGGATTACTGTTGGGATCGACAATCCGGCAGTTTTGCGGACATCGACACCATTTGGAAACAGTCGTTGTGCAATGGCGCCAACGGTATGGCCGCGGTCGAATTTTGCTTTTTGTTCGGCGGAAATCGGGTCCCGCACATCAGAATGAAACCGGTTGAGGTACAATGATTTATGACACTGTAGTCCTCTGATAAAACCGGATTTGGAAAGTATATGTTTTGCCATTTGTCTTTATTTAGGTGATGATTACGCTGAGTGCTGAGGGCAGCATTTCGAAGCGGAAGGGGGAATGGCCCAGGGCTTCACCATCGGCTTCCAGCCAGGCAAGCGGTAGGGCATCAATGCTGATTTCTTTACCGGTGAGGCAAACGACTTCGGGCATTTTCGTAAACGATCCGTCGTACAGGCGTTTCACACTGGCAATGACTTTGAGTTTGGATATTTTCCGGATAATTGTCACATCAAAGATTCCGTCATCCGGAACTGCATAGGGCGATTGCATCATACCACCGCCGTTATAGTTGGCTATGGCCACGGTTGCGCTGAAGGTATCATGGAAGGAAGGTTTTCCGTCGACATTCAGTTTCAGCATCACCGGGAAATAGCTCAGCAGGGTTGTAAAAATGTGGTATTGATATTTCAGCGGGCCCTGATGGCCATGTCCTTTGTTGGCATTCACCTTTTTATTCACTTCGGCATCAAAGCCGATCCCGCACATATTGATAAAATACCAGGAAAGTTCTTTCTGATCGCGTTGAAAATACACTTTGCCGATGTCGTGGAGGCGGGTTTTGCCTTTGCGGATGGTTTCCACGGCACCTTTGTAGTTAAAGGGAATGTTGAAACTGCGCACCCAGTCGTTCCCGGTTCCAACGGGGATCATGGCAATGGTAATGCGGTGTGTATCAATATCTTGTTGAGAAAATACGCCATTCACGATTTCATTCAGAAACCCGTCACCGCCAACTACAATAAAGCAGGTTCTGCCATTGCGGATGAGTTCTTTGGTGAGTTCGACCCCATGGCGGGCATATTCACTGAAATAATGCTTGAAAATAAGTCCGTTCTGTGTGAGCAGTGCTGCAATGCTTTCCCAGTCCCGTCGGCCTTTTCCGTCACCTGATACAGGATTGATGATGACTGTCCACTCCGCATTTACAAGGTGTTCATTCATAGGCTTTTCGATTGAATGGAGGAAGCCACGTCTTCCGGCCGGATTGCTTGTATACATGCACAAACAAACTCGCCGCGGCAATTGTTGCATTCTTTATCCGCGACATGTACTTTAACGTCTTTTCCGAGGGGTGCCCAGCGACCCGGATGCATGGGGCGAATGGGAGGATAAATACCGATAGCACGGGTTTCGAGAGCGGCTGCCAGGTGGAGCGGGCCGGTACTGCAGGCAACGAGTGCATCGCAGGCTTTTATAAACCCCATCAGCCGCGACAAATCGAATTTTCCGCAGAGGTTTTGCACATTGGGCAGACGAAACAGACCACTGTCGGCGAGGCTTTCCCCTTCTGCTGTAGTTCCGGTGATAAAGACCTGATGGGTTTCGGGTGGCAACAGGCCGGCCAGATGCATAAAGTTGTCGATGCCCCATTCGCGGGCACTTCCCCGGGAACCCGGATGTAGAATGATGTGTTTTTTTAAGGGGTTGAAATCGAAGGAGTTATCCGGAATAAAGTCGGGCACCTGTAATCCGTACCAGGCTGGTATCTCTTTAATTGACAAGGAGTTATCAATTCCAAGTGGCTTCAGCAGGATAAGATTCAGCTGGCTTTCGTGGAGATTTGAATTCCGGCGCGACATGCGGACCAGTTTCGTACAGCTAATCCAGTGCCAGAGGCGGCCGGTGGTACCAATGCGTTTAGGAATTCCGGCCAGAGCCGCTGCCAGGGCAATCCTTTTTTTGGGGAAAACGTGGATGATGATATCGGCTTTTAGTTCGCGGAGAACCTTGGTCTGATTTGTAAGGCTTTCATTTTCAATATGTTTCCAATCGATGAATCCATCAATATGGCGGCAATGTTCGGCCAGGGGCAGGGTATAGTGCTGTCCGATGAGGGTAATCCGGCATTGCGGGAAATGTGCTTTGAGCAAACCCGCCATGGGCAATGTAAGCACAACGTCGCCGATGCTGTCGGTACGACTGATAACGATATGGAGCGGTTTAGTCAAGTTTATTCAAAGGTCAATAATAGGAATAATTTTTAAAAGGAGATCCTGAATTGTTTATTAATCAATTAAAGAAGGGTTAGTTTTACAATTTTTTCCAAAGTCAGATCAATCCTTTCAACTTCAGAGGCATAGGGGAGAGCACATTCTATCCCTTCGATTAACCTTCTGTTTTTAATTAATTGAAGACATTCTTCTTTAATATAAGATTGGACATTTTGTTTTGAACGTTGAATAGTTTCTGCAATATCAGGGCAATTATCCAGGACATATATAATATCTTCAAAATCATGGCTTTGCCTGAGATCGTTTCCTCCACGATTTTTATAAGCTTCGAATTTTGTAGACAAATAGTATTCCAGAGGAAAGATAAAAATAGCAACCCCATCAGGAAGGGTAATCGGGATTTTGTTTGCAATACCTTCCTTATACCATTTGTTACTAAAGCCCAGAATACTTGAATTTGTAGGCATAATATCAACACCAATATTCTTATATACCCATCTGCAAATTGGTGCTCCCCGGGAAATATCATTTGTAAATCCTTTATTCCTCAGTAATTCTTCAAGTTTGTAATAATCTGATATTGAGCTTATTTCAACAACGCAATCGATGTCAATAGTTGGCCTGACTTCTGCTGCTGCCTTATCTTTTGCATAAAATTCAATTACTGAACCCCCAACAAAAACAAACTCGTCTTTAAGTTGGCCCAGACCATTTGCAATAGTCTGCAACATTTTAATATTGGGACTAGGCATTTTCTAATCGTTTTTTTAATTCTTCAACGGCAATCTTTACTTCTCTTGCTCTGCCTACTCTAATGGTATCAATAATTGTGAGTAGTTCATAAAATAATTGGTCTTCTGCAACAACAGCGGGTAGTTTTTTGTACAATGGTTCAATAGCCTGGCCTCTGTGACTCCCATTTGCATATGGCCATACAAATTTGTCCTTTGTCGAGTGGAGAAACTGATTTAAAGGGAAAGCGCTGTGAGCTGTGGGAGTTCCTCTTACCATTGCACCTGGCTCAACCGGGAAGACATATTTTAGCCCAAAGATCAGGAATTCAGAAAAGGAGTTTACGTGAACTTTTCGTTTTTTTGAATCAATAAGGCCGGCAATTTTACATCGGTTTAGTGCTTCAGTAACCTCTGAAGCACTAATTTGCAGGGAATAAGCCAGGTCTTTATTCTTCCACTGCACATGCTGTAACGATATTATTTTTAGTAATACCACAATGTCCTGGGGCCGCATACCATTATGTTTTTTCATATTAATCAAAAAATTCGCGATTCGCGATTCGCGAAATCATTTTCAAAAGTATAAAAAGATTTTAAACTTTATCACAGGTTATTCCTAAATTTAATTTTTATATCTTTCCGTTGAATTTGGAATGATACAAGAAAATCAATCTCGTAAAGTTCTGACCAACTGAAAATCATCACCCTATGCGGATCAACAGCAATCATATAATTCAATGCATGCAGGATCTTTATGATTATGACCTGGGAGTATATGACAGCGGGTTTCTGGAGAACACTGTACTGGAGCGTTTTGGGGCCTTTGCCTGTCAGACACCGGATGATTATATCCGGGTTTTGAGTCAGAATGCAGGCGAAGCAGGATATCTGGTCGCCATGTTATCCAATTCGCACAGTGAATTTTTCAGGAATTCATTAACGTTTTCGGTTTTGGAGCAATTTGTGATTCCACAGCTTTTTTCCTGTGAAAAGGAAGATTCAGGAATGGAAGTCAGAATTTGGTCGGCGGGCTGTGCAGCAGGTCAGGAGCCTTGTTCAGTTGGTATTCTGGCAGAAGATTTTCTGCAGAAGAAAAAACAGTGTTGTCCATACCGCATATTCGGAACAGATCAGGTAGATTCGGAACTGGAGCAGGCCCGCAATGGGATCTATCCGCTTAGCTCGCTGCAGAATACCAAATTATCTTTTATTCATTCCTGGTTTACTCAAAGGGGACATGATTATCAGGTTTCTGAAGAGATTCTGAGAAAAATTGATTATTCTAACTATAATTTACTGGATAAAAAATCGGATGCTCCGCCGGTGAGTATTTTTGGTAATTTTGATATGATTCTGTGCTGCAATGTTTTGTATTATTATAAACCGGATGTGCGAAAGAAACTGATGCGAAAGTTTGCCCGTTCTCTGAAAAAGGGAGGGTATTTTGTGACCAGTGAAGCCGAAGTTGATTTTATACAGAAATCGGGTTTATTTCGTCAGGTTATGAATCCTGCACCTGTTTTTGTTCTTATATAAGAGTAGTCGTTTAATACTGTAAACATATGAAAATAAAGGACTTGACAATTCGGTCAAAACTGATTCTGGGTTTTGGAGTGATTCTGGTATTCGTCTGTATTATCGGTGCTGTGGCACTGCAGTATTCCATTCAATTGTGGGATTCGACCCAGAAATTATACAATCATCCCTTTCAGGTTTCGAAAGCTACACGCGACATACGGGGGAATATTCACCTTATTCGTGAGCAAATGGCTGAAATAACACTGAACCAAGAGCTTACAGAAAAGGATGTGGAGATAAGGGTTCAGAAAGTGGATTCTCTCGAACGTGTTGTTTTCGGGCTATTCGATATTGTGAAATTGCAATATCTTGGACCTCAGGATGATGTAACGAAAGCACGGGAGATGTTCATTCAATATAAGCGTTTCCGGGATAAGATAATTACTTTAAGGAGGGAAGGGAATTTTGTTGCTGCTGTTCATTATAGACAAAATGTAAGCCTTCCGTTTGTAATTCATCTGCAGACACAAATTCAAAAAGTGATTGATTTTGCCAACAACAAAGCAGAGGAATTTTTTACCAGGTCAGCCAATAATAAGGATGACTTATTTTTCAGATTATGGGTTTTACTGGCAATTGTTTTTATCACTTCACTTTTGTTAGCCTACATTATTATCCAAAGCATCCGCAAACCGGTAGCAGAGCTTACTGATCTTGCCGATCAATACCAGGAAGGCAATTTCGATGCCCGAAGTACAAATGAGAGCACCAACGAATTTGGCCAGCTGGCTGCCACCTTTAACCGCATGGCTGCCAAAGTGGAGTCAGATAACCTGCTGAAAAAGAACACTGCCGGTATTTCATCTGATTTGCTGAAAGGGAATGATCCGGAGGTATTCGTCAATAATCTGCTTTCGTCCTTGATGCGGCATACGGAGGCAGTTGGAGCAGCTCTGTATATATTGGATCAGGAAGAAAAGCGGTATATGCCATTTCATGCCAATGGTTTGGATATTAAGAATTTACGTTCATTTTCCGCCCGTCAGCCTGAAGGAGAATTTTCGCTGGCTGTTACAGACAAAACGATACAGACAATACAATCGATCCCGGACGATACCGTGTTTAGTTTTCCAACGGCAAGCGGAACTTTCAGGCCTAAATCTCTATTAACCATTCCGATTATTGAAAATGAGATGGTTACAGCTTTGATTTCTTTAACTACGCTGCATACATTTTCGGATCTGAGTCTGCGCACGATAAGTGAGATATGGCCAACATTGACGGCCAGTATCAACGGGATGCTGGGGTACCGGAAAACCTTGCTTTATTCACATCGCCTTGATCACCAGAATACCGAGCTTTCGCAAAAGTCGCACGAACTCAAAGTACAGTCCGATGAGCTGAAGGAATACACTATTGAACTTGAACTTCAGAAGAAACAACTGAATGAGGCAAACAGGCTGAAAAGTGAGTTTTTATCAAATATGAGCCATGAATTGCGGACTCCGCTGAATTCGATACTGGCATTGTCAAATGTTTTAATTACGCGTACAAAGGATAAAATTTCGGAGGAAGAATCTTCTTTTCTGGAGATTGTTGAACGCAATGGCCGGAATCTGCTGAATCTGATTAATGATATCCTGGACTTGTCAAAAATAGAGGCGGGGAAAATCGAATTAAATCCCAAAGAGTTCAATATTAAGGAGTTTCTGGCTGCAGTGGGCGATAGTTTCTTCCCACTTGCAAGCAGCAAAGGGCTCCAACTGGAGCTAATGATTCCGGAGAAATTACCGGCGGTTACAACAGATCCGGACAAACTCCGGCAGATTCTGACCAATATAGTGGGAAATGCTATCAAATTTACCCGGGAAGGATATGTCAGAATAGAAGCAGAGAGCCGGGACCAGCACCTGATAATTCAGGTAAGTGACAGTGGTATAGGTATTTCGGAAAAGGATCTTCCGCATATATACGATAAATTCAGACAAATCGATGGTTCATCCTCCCGCAGACACGAAGGAACAGGCCTTGGCCTGTCGATCGTGCAGGAACTATTGAAAAAACTGGGCGCCGGTATTCAGGTAGAGAGTGAACCGGGTAAAGGATCGACATTCCGGATCTTTATTCCACTTGAATGGCAGGGTGATGAAGCAGAAATTAACTATCCTGCTTTTCAGCCGGCAGATCACCAGGCCTACCGTAAAACAGTGCTGGTGGTGGATGATGATCCCGAAGTTGTAAAAGAACTGGCCCGGTATATTCGGGAAGCCGGGTATAATACATTGGAAAGTACCAACGGAGAACAAGCCATTAAGTTAGCCGAGACCTATCAGCCTTTTGCCATTACACTGGATGTAATCATGCCGGCCATGGATGGCTGGGAGGTATTGCAACAACTTAAAAAGAATGAGATTACCCGGCATGTGCCTGTGATCATGGTTTCGGTTTCAAGTGATAAGGAAACCGGAATTGCACTTGGTGCTGTCGGGCACATCGTCAAGCCGGTGGACCGGAATATGGTTTTAAGTGAATTCAATAAACTCCTTCAGTTTCCATCAACTGTTATGGTTGTTGATGATAATAAGATGGAATTGGACAGTGTGGCCGGGGTGATTGAATCAGAAGATATTACAGTAATAAAGGCGAATGGAGGAAATGAATGCATAGAATTGCTTATGCAGAATGTTCCGGATGTGTTGGTATTGGATCTGAATATGCCGGAGACTGATGGGTTTATGGTGCTTGATTTTGTCAGAAAGCATCCTCAAACCATGAATCTTCCTGTTATAATTGCAACAGCCAAAGACCTTTCGCTTGAAGAGAAATTGTTGCTAAACGGGAAGGTTGCTTCTGTTTTGTTGAAGAATCAGACAACAGCTCATCAAATCTTTAACGAGGTAAACCGGATACTCAAACGGATTGATATCCCTTCTCCGGATGAAACTGCTTATCAGATCAGAGATATGAAGCGGATCCTGATTGTTGAGGACAATCCGGATGCCGTTATTCAGATAAAAATGATTCTTACACAGGAAGGGTATCAGGTAGATGTTGCCTCGAATGGCCAGGAAGCAGTTGATTTTGTGACTCATACAATTCCGGATGGGATTATTCTGGATCTGATGATGCCCGGGCTGGATGGTTTTGGTGTACTTGAAAAAATGCGCGGGACGAAGAAAACAGCAGTAATACCCGTGTTGGTTCTGACTGCCAAGACACTGACAAAAGAGGATTTGGGCAAGCTCTCAGCAAATAATGTGCAGCAACTTGTGCAAAAAGGAAATGTGGATCCGGAAGGTCTGCTCCTTAAAATCAGAAAGATGTTGCATCCGCAGGGGACATCTGTCGGACAGGATATAGTGGTATTAAGGCAGAAACATTCGTTGGATCCGGAGAAAATGTTTGATATACTGATCGTAGAGGATAATCCGGATAACATGATCTCAGTGAAAGCAATGTTGGGGAACGAATATCAGATACAGGAAGCAAGTGACGGAGAAACAGCTCTTCGATTGCTCATGGAGTATTCTTTTTCATTGATTTTGCTTGATATTTCATTACCAGGAATGAGCGGACCGGAGGTTTTGAAGAAGATGAAATCATCAGATGAACTCATGAATATTCCGGTTGTAGCACTCACGGCCAGAGCCATGAAGGGAGACAGAGAAGAATTTCTTGCCATGGGATTTGATGAATATCTGGCTAAACCAATGGATGAGGCAGAATTTACACGTGTGATAAATATATACATAAACAAGGAATAAACAGGAACCTTTAACGCAGACTTCAATGAAAAATAAGACCGTTACTTTTCTTGGAATCGATGATAACCCGGATAACCTGGTTGTTCTGAAGGCGATTTTGCAGGCAACTTATCCCGGTTCTGTATTCACCGGCGTACTTTCAGGAAGGGAAGGTCTGGATAGCTGTCGGGTTATCTTGCCAGATGTTATTTTGTTAGATATGATTATGCCCGGGATGGATGGTTTTGAAGTTTGTTCAAGGATTAAAACCGATGACCAGATCCGGCACATCCCGGTGATAATGCTAACAGCTGCCCAGACAGCATCCGAAAGCCGCATCAGGGCATTGAAATCAGGAGCCGATGCCTTTTTGGCGAAGCCGATTGATAATGCCGAGTTGATGGCTCAGATCTCAGCGATGTTGCGGTTGAAGGCATGGGAAGATGAACGGAAATCAGAGAATGAGCGGCTGGAAGAGCTTATCCGGGAACGTACATCGGATCTGAAAAGAGAATTGACCGAGCGGATAAAGGCAGAGCAGGAACTTCAGATAACCATTAGTGCACTGGAGCGGAGCAAGCGCGCGGCACTCAATCTGATGGCTGATCTGAATAAGGAAATGGAAGAGCGAAAACAGGCCGAAAAAGCGGTTAAACTGCTTAATGAAGAGCTCGAGCAGCGGGTTATGTTCAGGACTGCCCAGCTCGAAGCCTCGAATAAAGAACTGGAAGCATTTTCATATTCAGTTTCACATGATCTTCGGGCTCCGCTCCGGGCCATAAACGGATTTGCAAAAATATTGCTTGATGATTATGGGCCTTCTCTGGATGAAGAAGGGATTCGTCTTTTGCATATTTTGCGTGAAAATGCGAAGAATCTGAGTACACTCATCGATGATTTACTTTCTTTTTCGCGTCTTCAGCGTCAGGAATTAGAAAATAATCAGATTGATATGGCCAATTTGGTAGAAGAAGTATGCAATGAATTGTATGTACTCGAATACACCGGAAAAATTGAATTTCAAATCGGAACTTTAACGGAAGCAACCGGTGACATCAGCATGATCCGCCAGGTTTGGCGCAATCTGATCGGGAATGCCATCAAATTCACAAAACCCAAACCCGAACGCAGGATTGAAATCGGTTCTGAACTGAAGGACGGATTAACCACCTATTATGTGAAAGACAATGGAGTTGGTTTTGACATGAAATATGCAGATAAGATTTTCGGTGTGTTTCAGCGGCTGCATACTGCTGCCCAGTTCGAAGGTACGGGTGTGGGGCTTGCTCTGGTACAACGTATTATTAACCGGCACTATGGCCGTATCTGGACAGAAGCCATCCCCGGTGAAGGGGCTGTCTTTTATTTTACGCTGGCAGCGAAATAATTGCGTGTTTCATTTTCGTTGAGAGATCTCCCGGCTATAACGGTTTTGAGGAGAATAACCTGATAAGTGATTTTATTCCTGTATCTAATCCAATATAAATAATAAATATTGAATTAATTACTAATAAAAATATACCAATATGCCTGTGTAAACCGGCAAGAAAGTATACTAAATCACCCCTCAGAGTACCGTAACCTGCTAAATAATGTAACAGCAGCATCAGAATAATCCCAAAATAAAAAATGAGATTAAACAGTACTAAAAAAAGTACATTGTTTACTATTTGGCTCTGATGTGAGTTGAATCGTTTCATTTTTTCTGCAAATATATTTCCGTCAAATTAAGTAACGATTAAGTATTTCTGAATTCTTGGTTACTATTTGAAGAGAAGGACAATCCTATTCATCTGCATTTATCTGTAATTCAGCATGTGATGGCAATATCTCAGAAAAGAACTTGACCATCAGGTAAGCAGTTATTACACAAAGGGACAAGGTCTTACAAGTTATGCGCTCATCACGCGGGATGCTGTTACGAACTACTACGTACTGAAGAATCATGATAAATTTCCTGAAAAGCCGTAGGCTGTTTTTCTGAACAGGTATTTGGTTTTAAGGGCTTAATCCATTTTAAGAAACACGGTTGCCTCAAACGGAAACACCTTTATCAATTCAGAATCAGCTTCTTCACCCTGCTTCCTGTGCGTTGTAATCAAGGCTGATAGTATACCGGTATCTTTCAATCTGATCTCCTGACGGGATCTCCTGAAGTTAAGGATAACGATTATCCGTTCATGCTCATGGTTTCGTTCATACACAATAATACCTTTTTCTCCGCGAATCAGCGGCACCCAGTTTCCGTGTTGCAATGCCTTATGTTTTCTGCGAATTTTGATCAGGTCTTTATAGAAATTCAACAAGGATGCATCATCGGTTTCCTGAAGTTCAACATTTCTAATTGGAGCGTTTTTATTGAGAGGCAGCCAGGGTTTATCTTTAGAAAAGCCTGCAAACTCAGTGGAGTCCCATTGCATGGGAGTTCTGGCTTTATCTCTTCCTGAAAAGAAGGGCCAATAGCGTTTTCCAAACGGATCACGGAGGTTTTTATAGGCAATTCGTGTATTCTTCATGCCGATTTCCTCTCCGTAATAAATAAAGGGAGTTCCCCGTAAAGTAAGCAGGAGAACTGCCGCCACTTTTGCTTTTTCTGTCTGATGCAGGCGCCAGGGAAAACGATTGATATGACGGAAAAGATCGTGGTTGGAAAGAACAATGCATGGCCATGCCTCCGGCGGAATATGACGGTAGGTTTCCTGAATGCAATTAAAATATTTTCGGGCATTCCAGGTTCTGAAAAAGAGCGAAAAATCAAATGCCAGGTGTATCCCGTTTCCCTGATCAAGATAAGATGCCACGACTTCGGAATTCCCGGGTGGAGGTGTATATACCTCACCAACAAGAACCCGGTCGGGGTATTGATCGGTAAGCTTGCGGAGTTCCCGGACAATTTTAATTGATTTTGGCCGGTTACGTGTAAACTTATGGCGCTGAAACAATGGAATCCCGTATAAAACCGGATTATTTCTGAATTTTTTGTCTTTGACAATCAGATTAATGACATCAAGCCGGAACCCATCAATCCCCAAATCAAGCCAGAACCTGAGTTCCTCAAAAAAGGCTGACCGCATCTCCTCATTTCTCCAATTCAGATCGGGTTGTTCTTTAAAAAACGAATGATAATAATATTCACCCGTCTTCGCATTAAATTGCCAGGCACATTCACCACTTGCCGAACGCCAGTTGTTGGGTGGTTTTTCCTGATTCCCTTTTCTCCAGATATACCAGTCGCGTTTCGGATTTGCATAGGAGGAAGCTGATTCAATAAACCAGGGATGAATATCCGAAGTATGATTCAGGATCATATCACTGATTACCCTGATTCCATACTGATGCGATAGTTTCAGCAATTCTCTGAAGTCGTCCAGTGTGCCATAATCCGGATCAATCTGCCTGTAATCAGCCACATCATACCCAAAATCAACCATGGGTGAAAGGAACACCGGTGAAAGCCACACAGCATCAATACCCAACTCCGACAAATAAGGTAATTTATTGATTATTCCCCGGAGATCACCAATACCATCATTATCCGAATCCATGAAACTTCGGGGATATATGTGATAGATTATCCCGTGTTTCCACCACAGAAAAGGCTCAGGCTGTTGCGGCGACATTTGTTGTTTCCGGTAATTCTAATTCAAGATTATCTGCCATTTGTCCGATAATTTTGTCGGCTGAATATTCAGCAGCCCTTTTTATGGCAGCAGTTTTAAAGGAACTCATCAGGGAAGGATCTTTAAAGAAGTGAATTGTTTGCCTGCTCATCTCATCGGAGGTTTCACATAAAAATCCTGTTTCGGAAGAATTGATGATGTCTTTAGGACCTTTTGTATTATAGGCTACAACCGGAAGTCCGCAGCTAAGTGCTTCAAGAACAACACAACTGAATGTGTCGAATCTGGATGGCAAAATGAGCAGATCGGCTGAATGGTATATTTTAGGCAGGTCTTCATGGTTGATCCATCCCGTAAATTCGGCTTCCGGGAAAACGCTTTTGAGCTCCTCCTCTGAAGGGCCTGATCCGGCAATCCGCATTCGAAGATCCGGAATCTCTTTTTGTGCATTTCTAAAGATATCCGGCAATTCAAATATTCCTTTCTCAGGGCTGAGTCTGCCGGCGTACAAAAGAACCGGATTTCGCCGGAAAGATCCTGCCCTGTTTAAAAATGGAGTTGAAGGTTTTGTAAAAATGGCATCCACCCAATGTGCGGTGAGAAACACATTGGAAGGATTAAAACGCATACGGTCTCCTGTGAGCCAGTTAAATTGATCTGTATTTAAAACGAAAATTTTATCAAAACGACTATAATATATGCGCATGAGTTTTTGTAAACGGGTGAGCCCCTTTTCCTCAAATTTCAGTACCTGTTTGGCAAACATCATCCAGTCGGTGTGGAGATAGAAAACGCTCATTATTCCAATTACCTTTTTTATATATATTGCAGCAAGCCCCATAGGGCCTTCTGTTGAGCAGATCACACAATCGTATTTGTTTTTTTTAACAATTCTCTGGATCTGAAGAAAATTGGGAATTCTGAAGGGTTGCTGTCGATACAGTGGTAAATGGAACTCGGAAACCGGTTTAATCACAATGAGATTGTCATCCGGTTGAATGGTATCGCTGCAAACCAGCATGTCAATCGGCAGGTTTCGGAATTTGATTTCATGGTGCATCGATTTTAACACCATGGAGACCCCGTTATGGTCATCGAAAGTGTCGGTAAGCCAAAGGATTTTGTGGATACTGTTTCCGGGATGGGTTTGTTTTTGTTGTGAGAACATGATTTCGAATTCGGTTAATACTAAATTTAAATTCAACTGTTCAGTCAGACCTGGTCAAATGTCTGTAAAATTCAGTATGTGAAGTAATTGAGTGTGAAATATAATAATTTCTTAATACTTAACTATTTTTAAAACAATCCAGAATTAACAATAAGTTTACACGGGGAGTATAGTTTTGGCCAAACCTTAAATACACTGCCTTATTCAAAAGCGAGAAGTTGATATAGTAGTAATTTCCGATCTGCATCTGGGTGCGTTCGGATGTCAGGCAAAAGAGCTTCTTCAGTATCTGAGAAGTATAAAACCAAAAATGTTAATTCTCAATGGTGATATTATTGACATCTGGCAATTTAAAAAACGATATTTCCCCAGCTCACATTTGCTGATAATCAGACATATAACTGAGCTGATTGCTAAAAAAACTAAAGTGGTTTACATCACCGGAAACCATGATGAGCTGATGCGGAAATTTGTAAAATTTGATATCGGCAGCTTCAAAATGGTGAACAAGCTGGTTCTGAATTTAAACGGAGAAAAAGTGTGGATTTTTCATGGTGATGTTTTTGATATCACCATGCAATACAGCAAATGGCTGGCAAAACTGGGATCGGTAGGTTATGATTTACTGATTCTGCTGAACAGTTTTTCGAATTTAATTCTGACCAGCTTAGGAAGAGAAAAAATTTCGTTCTCAAAGCGTATCAAAAACAGTGTCAAAACGGCTGTTTCTTTTATTAATAAGTTCGAGGAAACTGCTGCCGCAATTGCGGTATCAAAAGGATACAGCCATGTAATCTGTGGACATATTCATCAGGCAGGAATCCGGAATATATCGACCCCGCAAGGCAATGTAATGTATTTGAATTCCGGCGATTGGGTCGAAAGTCTTACAGCACTCGAATACAATCAGGGTGCTTGGAGTATATACAAGTTTCAGGATGATCTTCATGCGAAGGCCTATTCACTTGAATCCTCAAAACCGGTTAGCCTTACCAATGACCAAACTTTCGAAATGCTGATGAATGAGTTGAAAATGGCGTAACGGTTTCGTGCTCTCTTCACACATGTATTCGGAATAAATAAAATTAGCATCTTCTGTATTGCGAAAAAAAAAGAGGATACCCTTTTGAGGTATCCTCTTAATTCAAATCAAAGGAAGGAAATTATTTTGTGATGATCATCCGGTTTGTTTTGATGTAGGTTTGATTACTACCCTTCAGTTCGAGCTGGTAAAAGTAAATACCTGACGGGTAATCGGTACAATCCAGCGTAACGGTATAGGTTCCGTTTTGCAGAACATTACGGATGATGGGTGAACCCATTTCGGCACCCAGCAGATTCACGATCTTCAGGGTCACTTCACCTTCTTCCGGCAAAGTATACGAAATCAGGGTGCTTCCGTTTGCCGGGTTCGGATTGTTCTGTGACAGAGCGAATGCCTGCAAATCTTCTGTGAGTTTTGGCATTGATATTTCGACAGACGAAATGTATCTTCCGTCTGCATCGCTCATTACACTTTCGGGGAAGATTGACCAGGAATCCTGTTTGTCAGCGATATCACTGCCAACCTTTCCTTTCAGGCTGAAGAGAATATCTCCGGCTTTCAACAGTTCTGATTGATCTGTGAACCAGGCAATACGTACTTCATTGGAATATTGTTTAAAGATGATAGTACCGCTCAATGTTGTGGTAATATCAAGTACTTCAATATCCGAAGAGGGAAGTGTAAGGATGAATGAAAATGCTCCGGTTTCGATGTCGTTGAGTGTTGATACCGGAATAGTAACAATCTGATGAGCAGCATATGTGAGCAATCCATTCAGGTTCAGGGAAACAGAAGGCTCTGATTTCGCAGCGGGGTTATAGGAACCATCAACATCACCAAAACAGATTGCTTTAATATCTGCTTCCGGTGCAGCATGACCTGTAACAACAACATTTTCGGTATCAAACAACCAGTCACCGGCAATAAAGTCAGGTACCAGGCCGGCAAAGCGTTTAGCAATACTAAGCGCATCAGCGGAATTGACATAGGAAGTTGCATTCACATCAGCAGCCTTTTTTCTGAAATCGCTCAGCTGGGCGTTACCGGTAAAGTGTTTCAAAACCAATTGGGCATCGGTAGCGTTGGCACCACCCCATGGAATCTGAGTTTCCGTGTGAATTGCATAATTTCCTTTTGCAACCGTCGGGAATGAGAAAGCTCCTGTTGCATCCGTTGTTGTTTCATCAACGATATCAATGCCTTGTTTCAATTGGATAACAGCATTCTGCAGCGGAGTGCCGGATGCATTATCGTATTGTAACTGTCCGGAAATGGTATAAGCAGCCTGGTTGGCATTATAAGTATCCGGGTTATAGAAAGCAAGTAATTGTCCGCCTTCCACAGCTTCACCAGGAATAGGATAATGAGCCTGAACAGTCAGCAGGAACATACCCGGACCCAGAATTTCTTCGAGGTCGATAATTCCGGATGTTTCTTCATCTTTTGTAAGGAATGAGGCGGCACCTGTACTGAATAAGGTGTTTTTACCTTCGGCAGCCAGTTCAAGCTGATCGGTTGCAATGGAATATTGCCAGATTTTAGCAAGGTATTCCTGATTACCCGGATCTTCCTGGATCAGGATATGACCATAATTGTCGATGGTGAGATTGTCCATCATTTTCGGACCTTCCGTGCCATCAAGCACAGCAGTAATAGTTCCACCCAATTCAGGATTGCTGATGTCTGTAAAATGTAATTTATAGAGACGGCTCGGGCTCGTGAATGCGTTCGTAGTAGCAAAATAGAAATCAGCAGGGCTGGAAGGATCCCATGCACCATCTTCCGGTCTGAGGAAGGCAGTTACACCTGCACCAACCGAAGCAGTCTGAAGTGCAGCACCGCTTATACCACTAACATAACCCATGTCAACAAGGCTGAAAGGAGTAGCAGGGGCAGGATAGCTGGCAGAAATTTCTGTTGCCAGTCCGGAAACTGCTACACCAAATAGTTTACCGTTTGATAATCCTGCTTTTTCAATTTCAGTTCCTGAATTGGTTTTAGAACCGATGTAGAAATAAACCTGTCCGCCGGTAACATCATCCAAACCGGCAACAACAGTTTTGTTTCCTGCAACAGGAGAAGCGACTGTATTTTCCCAGGAGAATTTGCCAAGCCATGGCAGTTCGTATGTTGTTCCGGCATTCGGACCGGTAGCAATATGAGCAAAAGCTCTTCCTTCAGTACCACTTTCTTCACCATTCATGAAGATCCGTTCCTGTGTTCCAAATCCTGTTGCACTGTTATAGAAAGCAGAAACAGCGGGCAGGTCGGCAGAGCAGAGTCTGTTAAATGCAGCCTGAGTTGATGGATTTGCAGCATTATAGGTGGTATAAGAACTTCCGTTCCAGATGTTTACATTTTGAACAAGGTCACTTCCGCTAACAACGGTAAGATCTGATTTCTTAATGATCCATTTGGAGACAAAGGCACCAATTGAGCCATGAGCGCGGGTAACACCCAGTGTATTTCCGATTTCGTGGTTCATAAGCAGGGTGAATGTGGAATCACCGTTATCATACGCGCCCAAACCATCGGGAATACCAACCATTTTGTAAGTATTAACCGTTTCAGGAACAGTGAGAAGCGATGTAAATTCACGGTCTGCACCAACCGGACTCAGGTAAGGTGCTGCAGCAGTGGATGGGCCGGTTTCACCTGTAATATCGAGGCGATATGTGCTGATTGTTCCGCTGATTTCATTCGCAATCACGATATAGTAGCGACCATCCGGGCTTGTAGCGGCATCAATAAATTCGATTCCTTCCGGACCATTATCCCCACCATAGGTTGTGAGATTCCGGCTATTGCTGTAATCAACAAAAACCGGGTTCTGAGGATCGGTAACATTGTAAATCATGACTCCACCGATACGTTCAAGGGCGATAAAGGCATATTTTTTACCATTGATTTCGCGTACAATGATTCCTTCTGGTTCAGGGCCTTTGGCACGGCTTCTGCCTTTAAAAACATTGTCTCCATTATCGCAGTTAAAGATGGAGGAAGTCAGAGAACTTGTGGATGTAAAAGATTCAAAGTCATTGCCACTGTCGAAAACCAGCGATTTTGTATCTGCATTGAAAATACTGAATGAACGGCTTCCAACTACGCTTAACTGATCATAGTCGCCATCTCCGTCGGTGTCGCCGTTACGGTTTGTAATACGAAGACGGCCGAGTGCATGCTCTTCTTTCAAAACAGCAGCATTTGGATAAATAGTCGGGTCCAGAATGGTAGAAGAAGCACCCACTGTTGTTCTTTCATTCAATCCGCCATATTCTTTCTCATCGCCTTCATTGGCAGTAAAAATATAATTGGTCCCATTCAGGTTGAAGTTGGCAATTCCGTCGGGAATAAAGAACGCTTTCACATTGAAGTTACTGAGTAAAGCAGTACCACTCTTATCCGATGCATCGAATCCGTTTCCGGTAAGGCTGTAATCTTTCATACCAAGAGCCCAGACAGCTGTGATGGAATTGTTCTGAAGATTTAATTCGGCAACGGCATTGTTTTCCTGCAGCGTAACCCAGGCTTTTGTTCCATCAGAGGATATCGTAATATATTCAGGTTCAAAATCCTGTGAAAGTGTACTGCTGAGTTTAAGTTTTCTTACACCCGAAGAAATCAAAGCAGTTTCCTGTGCATTATAATCCGTAAAGAGCAGTGTTGTAGCATTGGATTGTGTCAGGCCTGCAATACCGCCGGAAATATCGATAATACTGATGGAACCTTCAGGATCTACAGTATAAGCATCATTGGGTTGTCCTTCATTGGCAGTAAGAACACGATTTCCATCCGGAGTAAAAGTAATCATATCAGGCAAAGCACCAACTGTAACCTGATTTAAATATGTTCCGTCTGTATCAAAGAAAACCACTGAACCATTATCCTGTTCAACAGGTGCAGGGGAGGAAACAGCAACCAGTCCGTTTTTTACGGCAACACTGGTAATTCCTCCATAAGGAGCCATATTAACAGATGTTACCAGGGTAATGGCTGAAGGATTCGAGAAATCAGCGATATCAAGGCGATCCTGAATTGCACTCGTCATGAAAAGACGTTTGCTTACAGGATCATATGCAACGATCTCTGTCGTACTGCCTGTTACAGGAGAAGGATCAAAACTGCTGACATAATTGAGTTTGAGTTCCTGGTCAGGGGATGGTACAACGCGGTCGTTATCTTTGATATAAATGGTCACATATTTACTTCCGCTCAGGTTTACTCCATTGAGGTTTTCGAGGCTGAGAACGAGATATTCATCATCTTCTGAAATGGCATCGTCGGTAATGGGTATTGTAAGCAATTGTGTTGATGAACTGCTGCCCGAAAAGCTTAGGGTTTGTGATGAAAAGGTATGATCATCAGAAGAGGCAGTACTGAAAGGAGCTGACTTCACGACCACATCGATTGTAGAAACGGATGGGAAAGCAAGATTCAGCTGGATTTGCAGATTTCCTGCATTTTCAGATACGGTATAAAATTTCTTATTCCAGGCGATGGATGAGTTATAGGTAAATGAATATGGGAATGAACCAATCATCATCCGGTTTTCTGAATCTTTAACTCCTGATATTGATAATGTATATGAAGTTCCGGATACAAAGGCGGTGCTAAAACTGAGGATAATGGTATCAGCAAGACTTCCGTTCAGTGACTGAACAGCAGAACTCAGACCGGAGATGCCGGAATAATTTGATGTGTTGGAAGCAGAAACAGCATCCAGATCAGCATTGAAAATGACCCGCAGGGTTGTAGCATTCAAAACGGCAACACTAACAACACTTGGTGGTCCGGGGAAAGCCCAGACAGGCCAGGTTTGAGGAGGAGTAGCACTTCCAACACCGATCCAGTTTGCCGGGTCAAGAATGGAGGCTTTTAACTGGGTGTTGGTTCCGGTCATTACACCATTATAATATGCATTCACAGTCAGCCCGCTAACGTTGGCAGGAGCAGTTGACAGATTAATAGATGAAACACCGTCGGTAAGTCCGGCAGGAAGCTGAGAGAGACTTCCGCTGCAGCTTGTATTGGAGGCAATCCAGGCATTGGCACTTAAGGCCGTAATATAATTTGGTGCTGAAGCAGAACCGGTATATATAATTACCTGATCACCACCCGAGCTTAGACCGAAACCTGAACCCGATACAGTCCCGGCAGATGCAACCAAAGCACTGGTCTGGATGCTGATAACTGTGCCTGCAGAAATGCCGGAGGCCGGAGCCTGCCATGTAAATCCGCCTGTACATTGTGGAACAGGATTCGATGTATATTTTGCATCTGTGAAATTGATCATTGTGCCGGGCATAATGTCAACAAGGCTGAGGATGGCAATTTCATCCTCAGTTGAAGTAGCATTCATTCTGTATGCAACAGGAACGAGGTCGCCAGGCTGAAAGACAGTCTGGTTCGAAATTGTTGTAAATGTAGCGGAATAGAATGTCGTTATGGCATTATTGCTTAAATCCTCCACCATTCCCGGTACAAGAGCAAGGTAGTATGTCTGGTTGTTTTGAAGAGGACTCGAAGGTGTAACCGAAATAGTTGTTCCGGAGAAAGTAGCATCGAAGGCTACGGGCGATCCGGATTCATTATTCATACGAAAATCAACAAGAGCATCCACATTTAAATCTGTAATTACTGTGTTGTCGATCAAACGGATATCTTCACTAAAGGTCATCATTGGCTGTAGATTAACAGCAAGATTTACCGATCCGGTTAAGGGATTAAAGGCAAGTGTTGGCGGGTTAATATCTCCTGAGAGATCGGTACCTTCGGCAGTAAAATTGTCAAATCGGTTATTTCCAACCGTACCTCCGGTTCCTTGTTCAAAAAGGAAACGGATTTTAAAATCAGGATTGTTATCTGCTTCGGCAATAGATGAAAAATCCAGTGTTTGCATATCCGGATTTCCGTTTACCGGGAAAATTGTGTCATACGGAATAAAAGTTAATCCATCCGTTGAATACGCTACCAATTGGGAACCAGCTCCTGAACCGGAGCGGCGGGTACCATATTTTATAACAACATTTTCAAATCCTGTTGTAGGAATTGAAAACACGAGTCCGCCACCAATCGGGTCGTTAAAGCGGAGATGGGTTGCCGCAAGGTCACCATTTCGTACATTCGGGTTCGTAACATCAAACCCTTGTCCGGTATTACTGGTAATCTGAATTGCACTTATACCACCTGTAAGATGGGCAATTCCTGCTCCGGAAACCAAGCTGGTGTTTGGTGCCAATAAATCAGCGACTGTAGCTGAATTATTAAAATTCCAATAATGAATAAGGGTTTGCGAAAAGGAATCAGATCCTGATATCATGAAAAATATCAGAAGAAATGTCAATGTAAATCTGTTCATGTTTTATGGGTTTTAAAATTGTGGCAAGGATAGCCACATACTAAAACCCCGAAGTTAAAAACAGATTAAATTTTTATTAAGTCTAAATAAGAACTAAAAAATTAAGTTTTTTCGGAGAGATAATTCATAATTTCGATTTGAGAGCGGATTTTCTTTTCAGGTTTTGCAGGTTTATAGTTGTTAAGAAGATCATTGTCCAAAATACGGGCTTTCACATTATCTGACCATTGTAATTTAAGGATGTCTTTTATTTCTTTTTTAAGCCCTTCATTGTTAATTGGGCACGTAGTTTCAATTCGGTGATCCAGGTTACGAACCATCCAGTCGGCAGAAGAAAGAAAAATTTTATCTCTGCCACCATGATTAAAAGCAAAAATACGCGAATGTTCCAGATATTCATCAACAATACTAATCGCCCTGATTGGCTCTTTCATCCCCGGCAAATCGGGGATCAGGCAAATAATTCCCCTAATAATCAGTTTAATTGCGACACCAAATCTGGCTGCTTCATATAATTTATTGATCAGAAATTCATCTGATAGCGAATTCATTTTAAGCATTATTTCTGCTTTTTCTTTTTTTCGGGCCAGTTTAATCTCAAAATCGATCAGATTTGACATTTCCAGCCGGAGATTATTTGGGCAGGTAATGAGATGAGTACAGTTATCAAGCTGATTTTCATTGTCTTTAGGTTTTGCCAGATACCTGAAAATCCGTTCAATATCTGTCATTATTGCCACATTCGATGTTAAAAGACAGGTATCCGTATATATTTTTGCAGTCTTTTCATTTAGATTTCCTGTACTGATAAACCCGTATTTTTTAATCCGGCCTCCCATTTTCTTCCGGATTACACAGATTTTAGCATGGACTTTCATTTGTTGAAATCCAAATAAAACCCGAATACCTTCCTCTTCAAGATTGGTTTTCCATTCCAGGTTAGCTTCTTCGTCAAACCGGGCCCGTAATTCAAGCATGACCGTAACCTGTTTTCCATTTCGGGCGGCATTGATGAGGGCATTCATCACTTTTGAATTGGAGGCTAGTCGGTAGGCTGTGATCTGTATACTTTTTACGTCATCATCCATGGCAGCTTCCCGGAGTAAGTCGATGATGGTATCAAATGAATGAAAAGGGAAACTCAACAAAATGTCTTTTTTAAAGATCACATTACTAACTCTTTGTGATTCCTTAAAGGCCGGATGAAGAATTATTTTCCGGTTTTTTTTAGCTTTCGGAAATACATCCGGGAAGTCCATAAAATGACGAAAGTTATGAATCCGACCACCTGGGATTACATTATCTTTGGGGGTCAGATTTAGCCATTTAACCAGATATGAATACAAGTTCATATCCATTTCCTTATCATACGCAAGCCTTACTGCTCTTCCTTTTTTCCTCTTCTTTAATCCTGCTTCAATTTTTTGAATAAATGTTGTGTTCAAATCAGTATCAAAATCTATTTCGGCATCCCGGGTTACTTTAAAAATCCAGGATTCAAACTGGTTGAAATCGGTATGGATGAAAATGCTCTTTAAATTGAAACGAATTACATCTTCGAGTAAAATGATGTGAGTCTGGTTTGTAACCCGGGGTAGAATTACAAATCGGGACATCACCCTGTGCGGGACTTCTATAATAGCAAATTTCGTCAGGCCAGGCTTTTTCCGGGAAGACATCTGAACGGCAAGAAAGATTGATTTTTCACGGAGATTTGGTAATATGGGTATACTTTCGATCATCAACGGAATAATATTACTTCTGACTTCTGTATCGAAATAGTGTTTAATGAATTTCTTTTGAATTGCAGTAAGTTGATTTTCTGTTTTAAGGTATACCCGGTTGAGTTTCATTTCCAGAAGAATGTCATTCCAGATTCTGTTAAACTCGTTCTGTTGGGTTAGAACAATCTGGTTAATATCTTCAATAATTCGTTTCGGATTTTTTTCCAGATTCGCCTTGAGATCAGTTTTGTTTCCGAATTCTTTCATGCGTGTCAGGGTAGCTACACGTACCCTGAAAAATTCATCCAGATTATTAGAGAAGATACCCAGGAAACGGATTCGTTCTTTTATCGGTACACTGCTGTCGGCTGCTTCCTGCAGAACTCTGGCATTAAAGGACAACCAACTGATATCCCTGACAATAAGTTTTTTCTTCATTTCCTTCAGAACTGTTCTTCTCAAACTGCACCTTGATGGTATCTCCTGCCGGCAAGCCTGAGTAAATTTGCTCAATATTAGGCTATTATGTTATTTGCTTAAAATTTAACAGGTTAAGAAATCTTTAAGTTTTCAATAAATTGTGCAGGCATCTAAAAACAGTTTTTTTTGTATCTTTGCACCCGAATTGGCCTCGTAGTTCAATGGATAGAATATCAGATTCCGGTTCTGAGGGTTGGGGGTTCGAGTCCCCCCGAGGTCACCATTAGAGTGCAAGAATTCAAAAGTTCAAAAATGCCAGAATGATAAATCGTTCTGGCATTTTTGTTTAGCATTCCACACAGCTTTTCCCAATTACCGGTTTTATGGAGTATATTTGTATTCG
>CAYLTH010000040.1:0-4692 GCA_964386485.1 uncultured Bacteroidales bacterium
TTGATAAACAAACAAATACTTAACAGAAAAAACGTTTTCATAGCACTATTTTTATAAAAGTACAGGCATCAAATCAAGGCACAAAAGAACGATCAGTATCCCCATTGAACAAGGCTTTCATATGGATTGTCAGGGGTGATAAAACCGGCATGGATACCGATGGAATATCAAATACCCAATCCCCGTTCAAAAAAGAGGTTTGTAACCCGACAAACCGTTTCAACACAATCAGCGCATCTGTTGAATTTACATTGGAATCGTCATTCACATCGGCTGCTTTTAAGGCCAGACCATTCAAATTGGCAAGTCCTACAAAATGCTGAATGATTAAAAGAGCATCGGTACTGTTTACACTGCTTACTGGAATCGATGGTACAACACGAAGTCCATAGTTTCCTGTTTGATTAACCTGAAAAGCATACAGGCCTGATTCATCTGTAAGTGTGGTATCCAATGGATTACCAATCGAATCCTGTAAAATTACAGTACAGTTTGACATGGGGGATTGAAGTGCATTATCATAGAGCAGTGAACCGGATATTGTACCTAAACCAGGTGGCTGAATAATGTTTCCGTTAACCCAGTTTACAGGTTTTTCACCAATATTACATTTACCAATAACACAGTTATCCGGACTCAAATCCCATTGCAAAGGTGAGTTCCCTCCATGATACAAAAACCTGATCTTGAAAAGCCAGTCGCCATCAGTCAGGTTAATCGAAGATAAATAATATCCACCGAAACGAAACTGCTGCCCGACAACTTTGTTAAAAATCGCCATCGAGCCAATAGTCGGGTTCTTCACAATTTCTATTTGTGTCAGAACGGATGTATCATAGGAGAACACCATACTCACATTGCAGACCGAATCAAAATTTGTAACCGTTATCGGTATTTCAATTTCTGTCCCAACCGGACCACTGAAATTTGATGGAAGAATTAAAGAGGCTGTCTGCGAATACGCTGTAAAACAGGAACTTATCAGTAAGAATATTAAAATTTGAAATCGTTTTCTCATTGTTTAAAAGATTTAACAGTTAGAAGTACCTCTCTATAAAATTATTGGTTTTTCATCAATGTATACATTTAGTGATGTTAATTTAGGAATAGGCTATGCCTGAAAGAATAATCAATACGGTGTAAAACTACCGTTAACATCGCCGGTACACAGGACTTTAATCGCGATGGCTTCAGCTGAGCCGGAGACAATCGTTACGGTTATGGTCTCGGTTACCCAATCCGCTTGTCCGGGTTGAAGTACATTGGGTGGCATAAAATTAGGGATTAGCCCGACAAAGCGGTAGAGAATGATCATATTGTCAAAATCGGGTATTCCCCCGCCACCATCTACATTGCCAGCCATTAAATAAATACCGCTTAAAAAAGGTGGATTCCCTATGAAATTCGACATAATTCTGTAGGAATCCATGGCATTCCATCCGCCTGCCTTTTTGCTGACCAGGGCTTTTATCTTGTACGTTCCATCCGGGAGGTCTGTGAAATTAAAACTGCCATCCGGGTTAACCGGCATTTGGCTGACCACTGTAGTTCCCTGATAAACCTTTACTACAGTACTGTCATGGATGGGGGTTAAAGCAGTATTGGCATAATTTACATGACCGGAAATACTGCCCTGTGAAAAGGCTAATATGTTGATAAATAAACAAATACTTAAAAGAAAAAACGTTTTCATAACAATATTTTTATAAAATTACAGGTATCAAATCAAGGCACAAATGAACGATCAACATCACCTTTTAACAGGGCTTTCAGATTGATTGTCAATGGCGATAAAACCGGCATGGAAACCGGCGGAATGTCAAATACCCAATCCCCGTTCAAAAAAGTGGATTGTAAACCCACAAAACGCTTGAGAACGACAAGCGCATCCGTTGAATTTACAATGGAATTTCCATTCACATCGGCTGCTTCAAGGGCCAGACTATTCAGAATGTTGATTCCGACAAAATGCTGAAGTATCAAAAGTGCATCCGTGCTGTTTACACTGCTCAACGAAACAGAAGGTACAACACGAAGTTCATAATTCCCGACTTCACTCACCTGAAATGCATACAATCCGGATTCATCTGTCAGTGTGGTATCTATCGGATTACCAAGAGTATCCAGTAAAATTACAGAACAGGATGGCATGGGTGACTGGAGTGCATTATCATAGAGCAGGGAGCCTGAAATGGTACCTAATCCGGGAGGTTGGATACAATTCCCGTTTATCCAGTTTACAGGTTTTTCACCCACGGAACAATTCCCGATAACACAGTTATCCGGACTCATATCCCATTGCAAAGGTGTATTCCCGCCATGATACATAAATTTTATTTTTACGAAACAATCTCCTCCTGCCAGGTCGAGCGGGTTCCAATCAAAATAACCCAGTCGAAACTGGTTTCCAACTACATTGCGTTTACATTGAAAGGTATTGATATAGTAGCTGCCGAACACAATTCCGGTATAGGTCAGGACAGCCGTGTCGAAAGTGAACACCATACTGATATTGCATACCGAATCAAAATTTGTAACCGTTACCGGGATTTCAATTTCAGTTCCAACCGGACCACTGAAATTTGAAGGCAACTGAATACTTGCTGTTTGGGCATTACACATTAATGTAATGAAAAACAACACTATACCAAGATAAAATGGAGGTGTTTTCATAGAAAAATGAAATAAATTAAGAAGGATTTTTTCGAAACAAATATATTAAAATGTTTTTTAGTTTTTTATCATTTTAATCGTCTTTTTATCTGTTTTACTGTTCATTTCAATAAAATACAGCCCGGACTTTAACCCTTTGCCATCCCCCTGGATATACGGGGTGATATCCAAAGTGTTTTGTCCTGTATGCCCCTGAATAACAGGTGTTTCAACAAGCAATATACCCAAGCTGTTCATGATTTTAAATCGCACTTCCTGATCTTCGGACAACGCGAATTCGAGCGTAAGCCTGTTATGAAATGGATTTGGAACACCCAGCAAATCGGGATTTTTCGGTTCAACGGGCTCCACGCCTCCTGCCATATCCAGATACGAATACCAGAGTTGCCAATGCCCGTTATGAAAGGATTCCCAGGTAATGATTAATTCATAAACCCAAAATCCAAAACCACCAAGCAGAAATACTTCCGGATTCTGATCAGGGACCGGACTATTGCTTAGATTTTGCGTTCCGGATAAAAACCAGTCATAAAATATTTCATCATTTCCCAATGAATCACTGGTATAAGCCATTAAAACACCGAACATTTCCTGTGTACTTTTTACCAGAATGGGTGCAAATGTGCCAGCCGGTTCACGCATATTAAAATTGGAAATCTTGTCGAGTGAATCCTGCATTGTAAAGGAATGTCCGTAAAGATGTCGTTGATTTCCATCCAGTGAATTCCACACAAAAATGCCACCATCCATCCCCCAGAGGCCCTTCACCGGACTGATCTGACCGTTTTCTCCGGCTTTATTTTTCACAACGGGTACAGACCACGTTTGGGTCATGTAATCGTACAGTGAAAAAGCAACCTTAACGACACCATTGTATTCTTTTTCCCACAAAATTGCCCTGCCGTTAACATCTATTGCAGGCCGGTTTAAATTTCCGGAATCAATAAGGACCGGGCTACTAAAGGTGTATTGTTGAAGCGGATTACTCCAGGTTGCTCTGTTGCAAAACACCTGATCATCGCTCTGCCAGGTTAATCCGACTTCGGTCTGATAATAGGATTCTGATAACCCCAGGTTTTTCTGATCCCCAGGACCGTCAGCAAATGGAAAAGGACCATATAAAAAACCGTTGCCATCATACTTCATGAACAAAATGTCCTGATTACCAGTTTCGTCTGATTCGAAATAGATCTGCACGATGGTATCCTGTCCGGGAAAACCAGAATGATTGTTAAATAACAGTTTTGGGTTGGTAAAATGAACTCCACTCTTCCCGATAATTTTAAAACTAACGCCGCTTTGTTGTCCGGAAGGATAAATCAGCTGTCCGTAAATCGCAGTAGAATCCGGGCTGTCAGACTTTTCCCAGACCATGAGAGCCTGATAATTTGATAATTGTATGATTTCCGGATTATGATTGTCGCTGAAGGAATCGGTGAGCGGCACCGGAATCGGGAACTGTGCAAAGACCATAAAAGGAAATGCACACAGCAAAATGAAGCAGAGCTTTTTCATGACAATATGTTTAAAGAACTCAAAGATAATATAGAATAAGACAAGATATTAAGTACCCCGTTGCTTAATCCACATTAAATTTCAATCCTGTTTTCCGAAATTTTTTAATATCTGATTTGAAGGCAGATAATACAGCAAAACTCCCATGATCATCCCGACGAGATACCCATAGGGAATTCCGTTTGCAATGATGCCAACCAGAATGGCTATAAAGAAATTTTTTCTTGTAGTGATAATATCCTTGACCAGCAAAATGAGGGCAATGCCTTCAAAAACGAGGATTACTCCTAAAATCGGTTTTGGTATAATCTGCAGTGTTTCAACACTATTCATTCCAAAGAACAAACCCACCAGAATATAAAAAACACCATAAATCAGGGTTGAACCGCCTGTTCGTCCACCAAAAGTATAATGTCCGGCAATACCACCGGATCCATGACAGGTTGGAATTCCACCCAAAAACGGACTAATGATATTCATCAGAGAATAGGTCAGTCCGATTTT
>CAYLTH010000040.1:4792-6931 GCA_964386485.1 uncultured Bacteroidales bacterium
GCAGGAATATATTCTTTTAAGGATAACAGGCACAATTGCAGCCCCAAACCAAACTGAACGCCCCTGATTACAGGTTTGGGAATGACTTTATTCAGATATCCCAATAATCCTGAAAGCGTAAGCACCAGCATGATGATTCCAATTGCCAGACCTCCCCCGAAAATATCTCCACAGCCAATCTTTTGGGTAATCACAATCAGTGCAACTGCTTTCAATGGCTGAACCGGCATCGGAATCCCATACACAACCGCTGTTAAAATCTGCAGGATACCATATATTATTATAACCGTCGAAGCATTCAGGTCCGAAACCGATAACATCCCGATTATCAGCGGGAGGTCTGTTCCGATATCACCGAATGCTCCGGATAGTTCATTGCGGTTGATTGCGATACGGCCGGAGAGGATATTCATTCAACAAAGAAATTAAAAAAAATCAAATAATGCTTGGACAGGATTTTGGACATCAAACAGTTATAATGCGTTTGCTGCCTGGGCACGAAACCTCACTTATAGTTCAGGGGAAATTTATATCGGTAGTTGGACCAATGACTACGGATTCTCGGTCAGATGTATTAAAAACTAAAACCCGAGGAACCGGCGGAATTCTCCATTTCCGCAACTGTTCCCGCGTTTGACGTTTTTACGGTTTTTATTTTTGCAATAGCCTTTGTTGAAATTGAGCTTGATGGAAGCGTAAATATCCGTACCGGTAAAATCACCAAGGCCAAAGAGGCTGCCGATCTTCTCACTGCCGATGGTAAAAAAGGCAATACGACCGGCCAATCCGACTCTTACCTTCTTGTAATCATACAATGAAACTGGCAGGAATAAATCCCACAACCGGGATTCAAAACGGGGAATAACGGCCAACTGGGCAGGGCGCCAGATGGTAGGTTTTATTAATGTCACCGGCTGTATCAGTACAGTATTGATGTAAAAATTCTCCTGAATATGATAGTCCAGCTGAACGCTCAGGGCTGTTGGCAGAAACATCCTGAAATAATCAGCATCAGCTCTGTAATTTGAATCCCCGTGTAAATGAAAATTCACATCCTGAGTCCCCTCATTGATACTATTCCAGCTCACTGTATCAATACCCGGCCAATAGGTAGAAACGTTCTGGTAGTCGTAATAGGCAGCATGATTCGTAAAGCGCATTCCGCCAATATCGAGTAATGAAACACCTAATCTGTAAATATAATCCTGATGCTTCTGTCCGCAAATACTGGGCTCGCGATAAATGCCCCTGTGCAGTAAATCCACATCATTCTTCTGATAAACAAATCCGATATCCATGCCCCATCCATGGCCTTTAAACAGCTTATCACCATTATCAAAAACATTGGAGTCATAGCGCATGGGAAGCGAATACCCGATCTGGGCATTCATATCATAAATGTATAAAACACTATCGCTTTCCTGCATATAATCAATTTCCTGAACATCAAGCAATAATCCTGAATAGCCCATTAGGCGTTTAACAGTCAAACCAAAAGAAAAGGCATACTCCTGACGATTGATCAGTTTACGGGCGTAACTAAAATTCATTTCGGCCCAGGCCATCTGACTTAAATTGAAATCAGCTCCCTGATACCGGATTTTATGCTGGGGGTAGTAATCGAGACCGTCATAAGCATATTTTGCCACATGAAAAGGGAATTCATGCATGCTGACAACATTCCGGAATTGGGTACTAAATCCAAAAGCATTCCGCTTATAATTTAACATAACACCCGTACCCAGAACCCGCAGATTTTGAAACGCACTCTTTTTATCACGATTGTACCAGTCATATAAAGTATAGCGGTCGGGGCGTGCATTTTCATCATTCACCTGCATTTCATTGTTAAACAGGTTATCGCGGGTAAAATCTTTGTTTTTAATATAAACGGCATCGTTTTCGAGCGAAAAATCAAATCCAATCAGGTTTACATCGAGATACAACTTCGAATTGATCATCCCGGCCGGATTAAGCATGACACCATTAATCCCGGAATAATTACCGGTGGTTAATCCGAACATTTCCTGTCCTGAAACAGGGATTTGTAACAGGATCAGAAACAACAACACAGTGGCAGCCAATGATTTCATATCGAAGAAAAATTGGGTATAAAGATATTACTTATCCCAAAACAAA
>CAYLTH010000040.1:7031-14996 GCA_964386485.1 uncultured Bacteroidales bacterium
TGATTTCATATCGAAGAAAAATTGGGTATAAAGATATTACTTATCCCAAAACAAACCAAATAGTTGATAATTGATAGTTGATAGTTGATAATTAGCACATTTTTACTATCTTTGCCGGCTCGACGCGGATGTGTCGTAATTGGTAGCCGAGCCAGACTTAGGATCTGGTGCCGCGAGGCGTGGGGGTTCGAGTCCCTTCATCCGCACACAGCAAAGAATCTCTTTTGCTGTTTCTCCTTGAAAACTATTTTGTTTTTAATCCAAACTGTCATATATTCGTGGCAGCAATTTTTCATTCAGGCAATTGACTCATCAGCATCAGCACATCAGCACATCAACACATCAGCAAACCAGCACATTAAATAATACACTATGCAGCTCCCTATCCCTCTTAAAGTGTTGCTTCTCGAAGATCTGATTTCCGATGCGGAACTGGCAAAAAGGGAACTTCGGAAATCCGGGATTAAAGTTGACATTAAACATGTTGAAAATCAACTTGATTATGAAGCTGCACTGGTCGAATTCAAGCCTGATATTGTGCTTTCTGATTATTCAATGCCGCAATTCACCGGATTGGAGGCATTGCTGATTAAACAGGAACGCTTTCCAGACATTCCGTTGATTATTCTCACGGGTTCGATGAATGAAGAAACAGCGGTTGAGTGTATGAAGTCGGGAGCCGACGACTACGTTATTAAAGAGCATATTACACGATTGCCCATGGCTATTTTATCTGCCCTGGAAAAAAACAATCAGCGGATCCTGCGGCAACAGGCAGATAAAGCCCTTGAGAAATCATATCAGGATTGGATGAACATCTTCCAATCAATCAGCAATCCTGCTATGATCCTGAATCTCAAACATGAAATACTTGAAGCAAACAGGACAACCCTGGAAAAGACGGGTTTAACAATAGATGAAATTCGGGGAAAACTGTGTCATGACATATTTCATAATTCCCCGGACAAACCCGTGGCATTCTGTCCGGCCGAAAAAATTATCCAGGGTTTGGAAAGTGGCGTTTCCGAACAGGAAGTTGAAGCACTTAACGGCCAATACCTCGTTTCCTGTACTCCTGTACACGATGAATACGGGAATCTGGAAAAAATTATACATATTTCAACCGATATTACCCAACTTAACATCATAAAATCCGAGCAGGCAAAATTGCTGGAAGAAAGAAGCAAACTGCTTCATCGTCTCAACCTGCAATTTGAAACCATGCCATCCGGGCTCATCACTACTGATAACAGTTTTAACATCATCGACTGGAATCCGGCAGCTGAAAAAATACTGGGCTATACGAAAGATGAAGTTACAGGGCAAAATATTATTCCGAAAATTGTCCCTCCTGAACTTATTCCGAAAATACTTGATACTTTTAAAAATGCTGTTCTCACAAAGGAGAATATCATTGGAATAAATGATAATATTACAAAATCAGGACAGCGAATCACCTGTGAATGGCATGATACTGCTTTATTTGACGAAAATGGTGAAGTGTTCGGATATATGTCCATGTTTACTGATATATCCGACAAGATAAAATCAGAAAAAGCCAAAGAAACTGTGTATGATATTTCAGAACTGATACATACTACGCAGAATCTGGATGAATTATACTTTAAAATACACAACATCGTTTCCCAACTGATAACGGCTAAAAATTTCTATATTGCCTTGTTGGATAATGATAATCAACATTTAACCTTCCCTTATTTTGTTGATGAATATGATTACTCTCCCGTTAAAAAGAAATTGGGACGCGGGCTTACAGAATATGTATTAAGAACCCGCAAACCAATATTGGCCAATGCTCAAATGTTACAAGAACTGGCCAACCAGGGAGAGATTGAACTGATCGGCAAGTCCAGTTTTGACTGGCTTGGTGTTCCCTTACTCATTAACAACCGTATCATTGGAGTTTTAGTGGTTCAAAATTACAGCGATTCAAGCCTTTATGGAGAATCTGAAAAAGACCTGCTTGTTTTTGTTTCTGAGCAGGTAGCTGCAGCAATTGATAAAAAGATTAAAGAACAGGAACTTATTATTGCCAAAGATAAAGCAGAAGAATCCAGCAGGCTGAAAAGCAGTCTGCTTGCGAATCTGAGCCATGAATTGCGCACTCCGATGAACGGAATTCTGGGATTTTCTGAACTCCTGAACGATCATCTTAATGACGGTCCCTACAGGGATATGTCGAAAAATATTTTGAACAGCGGTAAACGGTTGATGAATACACTCGAATCTGTTATGACACTGGCAGAACTTCAAACCGATACATTCGTGCTTAACATCCAGGAAATTGATCTGAAAACCATTATTGATGAATGCTTCGATGAGTACAAAGAAGCAATCGAATCAAAAAATCTTGAACTGATCTTCATTCAGGATGGCCCGATAAAGCTTTTTACTGACCACCAGTTACTCTACCGAGCACTCGACAAAATCATTAACAATGCTGTTAAATTTACTTCTGCAGGTTCAGTAACAGTGAAACTATCCATGAATAATCATGAGAATGATCACTTTGTTCAGATTAGTATAATAGATACAGGTATTGGAATCCCCAAAGAATATCATCTCGCAGTATTTCAGGAATTCAGACAGGTAAGCGAAGGCATTAACCGCAGTTTTGAAGGAATGGGACTGGGGTTAAGCCTGGCTACAAAGATTATCCATCGGCTTGGAGGCACCATTGATCTTGTCTCTGAACCTTTCCATGGTACAGAAATTATTCTTACCTTGCCTGTAAATCAATCTATTGATTCTCTCAATGCACTCAATAACGATTACAAAGATTCTATAAAACAGCTGATTTCCAAACGACAAAATCCACTGGAATTTCTCATTGTGGAAGACAATTCGATAACGAGTAACCTGCTGAATTTATACATTGAAGACTTTGGTAATTGTGACATCGTATTCAACGGCTTAGAAGCAATCGAAAGGATTAACTCCAAATCCTATGATGCTGTTTTACTGGATATAAACCTTGGTGATAAACCTGATGGCATCGAAATTGCCGGAATAGCCCGGTCCGGTCAGTTGAACAACAATTGTCCGATCATTGCCGTAACCGGATATGCAAGCACTGAAGACAGACAACGCATTCTCAATAGTGGCTTTAGTCATTATATTGCCAAACCATTTTATCTCCAGCAAATACTAAAAACATTATTGGATGCCCTGCGGCAGACTGAAGGGCAGAAATAATCCTGCTTTAAAGATCCCGAAATTGATTCATGGCACTGCTTGTGTTGTGATTTTTAGTACTTTTGCAAGCCCAAAATTAACTATGGCAGTTTTTGCCAGATATTATATTATTTAGCATTATGAATATTAGCAGAGAAGACCACAACCCACTCGAATTCAGCCTGAAACTGGAGATTAGTCCCGATGATTACAGCGATAAGGTGAACAAAAAACTGAAAGATTATCAGCGCAAAGCCAGTATTCCGGGTTTTCGACCGGGAAAGGTTCCGTTCGGAATGATCAATAAAATGTATGGCAGAGCTGTTATGGCCGACGAAATTAACACGCTGGTCAGCGAAAGCCTTGGTAACTATATTCAGGAGAATAAACTCGAAACATTGGGTACTCCTGTTCCAAATGATGAGAAAACACCTGAAATCGACTGGGATAAGCAGGAAAACATTGTATTCTGGTTCGACCTGGGTCTTGCTCCCTCTTTTGATCCTGATCTGAATGACGCTATTGAAATCGATTTCCTCAATATTCAGGCTGATGATGCCGAAATTGAAAAAGAAATTGAAATGATCCGCAAATCATACGGACAATTCAAACCGGTTGATGTAGCTGCTGAAGATGACTGGATTTATGCCACCTTCGATGAACTGAATGAAGATGGTACCATCAAAGAAGGTGGTTTTACAAACAAACGCAGAATTACTGCCCAAACTTTTGAAAGCCCTGATTTCAGAGAAAAACTGAAAGGCCTGAAAAAAGATGATACGCTTGATTTCATTCCTGTTGAAGTGATGAAAGATACCACACGCATTGGCTATCTTTTCAATATTGATGAAGAAAAAGCAAAAGAAATCACTGGAAGCTACCGGATGACTGTAAATGAAGTCGAACAAATGGTTCCTGCTGAAATGAATGCTGAATTATTTGACAAAATCTTTACGGGACAAGGAATTGAAGATGAAGCAACTTTCATTGAAAAGATCCGCAAAGACACCGAAATCAACTACAAACAGGAAAGCAACCTCAATTTTTACAACAAAGTAAAATCAACGCTGCTCGAAAACCTCAACCTCAGCCTCCCGGAAGAATTCCTCAAAAAATGGCTCAAAGAAAAAGAGCATGAACGCCAACATGAGCACGATCATGATCATGACCATGAGCATCACAACCATCCGGAGCCGGAGGAAAAAGATTATCCAAAAATCTTCGAATCCATGAAATGGCGTCTTATTGAAGACCGTATTATTAAAAAGTATGAAGTGAAGGTCGAAAATGATGAGGTAAAAGAATATGTAAAAGAACGGTATCGCAAGTATTTCCTTGGACAGGGAATGCCCATGGGTGAAGAAGGCGAACTCGATGGTCTGCTGGATTCACTGGCTCAGAAATACATGGAAAAAGGCGAAGAACTTGAACAGATTTATGATCTGCTCTATGCCGATAAACTCATCGATGTATTCAAAAACAACATCAAAGTGAACGTTAAGGACGTGAAACACGAAGAATTTCATAAGCTCGACAATTCTCATCACCATTAATTGAAATCTAATTAACTCCAACCATGAAAAGTAACGAATTTCGCAAATACGCTACCCGACATCTGGGAATCAACAGTTCAGGGCTCGACAAATATATTTCGGTAACTTCCGGATACATTTCTCCTACCATTATAGAGGAACGTCAGCTCAATGTTGCCACCATGGATGTATTTTCCCGTTTGATGATGGATCGTATTATTTTCCTGGGTGTTCCCATTGATGATTACGTTGCCAATATCATTCAGGCTCAATTGTTGTTTCTCGAATCTGTAGATGCCCGGAAAGATATTCAGATTTACCTGAATACTCCCGGTGGTTCTGTTTATGCCGGATTGGGTATTTATGATACCATGCAGTATATTGCTCCGGATATCGCCACCATTTGTACAGGGATTGCAGCTTCGATGGGAGCTGTATTACTTTGTGCCGGACAAGCCGGTAAACGGACTGCCCTCCCCCATTCCCGTATTTTGATTCATCAACCCATGGGCGGTGCCGAGGGTCAGGCTTCTGATATTGAAATCACAGCACGTGAAATTCTGAAGCTGAAGAAGGAATTGTATGATATCATTGCCAATCACAGTGGGCAGGCTTTTAAAAAGATTGAAAAAGATGCCGACCGCGATTACTGGATGACAGCAGAGGAAGCCAAAGCCTATGGCATGATCGACGAAATTCTTGTTCGCGAGAAATCGAAAAAAACAAAAGAATAAACTGAACCAGTAGATAAAAGTATGGCCAGAACTGAAGAAAAGTGCTCTTTTTGCGGGCGACCCAGAAAACAGGTAAAAGTGTTGCTTACAGGTCTGGAAGGCCACATCTGTGAGGAATGCGTTGAACAGGCCAGACTGATTGTGATGGAAGAAACCGAAAAACAATCGGATTCTCTTCAGCTTACAGCAACAGAATTACACAAACCTGCCGAAATCAAGGAATATCTCGACCAGTTCGTGATTGGACAGGAAGACGCAAAACGGGTACTTGCTGTGGCTGTTTACAACCATTATAAAAGGATTACCCAAACCCGGTCAACCAAATCCAGCCAGAATGATGTTGAAATCGAAAAAAGCAACATCATCCTGGTTGGAGAAACCGGAACCGGCAAAACCCTGTTGGCCAGGTCTATTGCACGCTTACTGAAAGTGCCTTTTTGTATTGCAGATGCAACGGTTCTCACCGAAGCCGGATATGTGGGTGAAGATGTTGAAAACATTCTCGTTCGCCTGCTTCAGGTAGCTGATTACAATGTGGCTGCAGCCGAAAAAGGAATCGTTTTTATTGACGAAATTGATAAAATTGCCCGAAAATCGGATAATCCCTCGATTACCCGTGATGTAAGCGGAGAAGGTGTGCAACAGGCACTGCTGAAACTCCTTGAAGGGGCTGTTGTAAATGTACCACCACAAGGCGGTCGTAAACATCCCGAGCAAAAAATGATTCAGGTGAATACACAGGATATTCTGTTTATTTCCGGTGGTGCTTTCGACGGGATTGATAAAAAAATCGGTTCCCGCATGAATACCAATATGATCGGGTATACTTCTGATAATTCACGCGAATACATCGATCACGATAATCTGCTGCAATACATTGCACCCCAGGATTTAAAAGCATTCGGACTGATTCCGGAACTGGTTGGCCGTTTCCCTGTTGTCACCTACCTGAGTCCGCTCGACCGGGATGCTTTACGCCGTATTCTGACCGAACCCAATAATGCGCTGGTAAAGCAATTTACGAAGCTTTTTGAAATGGATGGTATTGCCCTCCGGATTGAGGAGAGTGCGCTCGAATACATTGTTGACAAAGCCCTTGAATACAAGGTCGGTGCCAGAGGTCTTCGTTCCATCCTGGAAGCCATCCTTACCGATGCCATGTTTGAACTGCCTTCCAATAAAAAAGTGAAGGAACTGGTGATTAATTCTGAATACGCAGAAAAAAAACTTTCAAAAACCCTGGTTTCAAAATTGAGAGTGGCATAATTTTTAGGGTTCAGTTCTGTTATTATCAAAACCGAAAGCTCTTGAAACCAAAACCGTTCATCTTTGCTCTGTTTTTCGGACTGTTTTTACAGACAATTTCGTTTGCTCAGAATGACACAATTCTGGTCAGAGCTGAAATTGAAGATGGAGATACCCTTGCTTCCCTTATTTTACCTGAATCTGTCGTTGCAAATCTTTTTGGCAATCCCGGACCCGTTGAAGCTCAGCGCATTGCCCGCCTTATCAAAAATGTACGCAAGGTGTATCCCTATGCCCGTTTGGCCGGTCTGAAATATCAGGAGTATAGCAAACAACTCGAAGCTGCCAAATCACGCCGTGAACGCAATGCTATTCTGGATGTTGTGGAAGACGAAATTAAAAACCGCTATGGTGATGAACTGAAACGTCTCACCTTCAGTCAGGGAAAAATTCTGATTAAACTCATCGATCGCCAGACGAGAAACACCTCTTACAGCCTGGTTAAAGATATGAAAGGCGGATTCTCAGCATTCTTTTATCAATCCTTTGCCAAAATGTGGGGATACAATCTGAAGACCAAGTATGATCCGACAGGTGAAGACAAGGAAATTGAAATGATTGTAAATCTGATTGAATCGGGTTCTACACCCTGATCTACTTCCCGCGGCCCATTGCCACAATCATTACAGTATAAATCAGAATTTTCAGGTCCATGGCCAGCGACATATTCTCGATGTACAACAGGTCATATTTCATGCGTTGTACCATTTCTTCCACGTTTTCAGCATAGCCATATTTTACCTGCCCCCAGGAAGTTATGCCAGGTTTTACTTTGTGTAACAGACGATAATGGGGTGCTACTGCAACAATCTGATCAATAAAGAATTGACGTTCCGGCCTCGGACCAACAAGAGCCATATCACCCTTAATAACTGACCAGAACTGCGGAATTTCATCCAGACGAACCTTCCTGAGAAACTTTCCAAACGGGGTAATCCGGTCATCATTCTGGGAAGAAAGCATGGGTGTTCCTTTTTCTGCATTGTGGTACATCGACCTGAATTTGTGCATAATAAAGGGTTTGCCATGCAATCCGACGCGGGTCTGCGAATAAATAATAGGACCTTTTGAAGACATTCTGACACCAATAGCAGTAATAAGATAGGCCGGAATCAGGATAATCATGGCAATGATCGATGCAACAACATCCATCATTCGTTTCAACGACATCTGCCACTGCGGCATGAGATCAGGAGAAA
>CAYLTH010000040.1:15096-24007 GCA_964386485.1 uncultured Bacteroidales bacterium
ACATCCATCATTCGTTTCAACGACATCTGCCACTGCGGCATGAGATCAGGAGAAACCTGAATCAGCGGAGCATGAAAAATGGAGGTCATTTTTACTGTTCCGGTCAGGTAGTCCTTCATATCCGGAATAATTTTAATCACCACTTCAGTATCTTCGAGTGCGGCGATAATATTTTCGACCGTCTTATGCTCCTTGGGTTCTACGGCAATAATTACCTCTTCGATCTGGTTGTCCAAAATAATCCGTTTTAAGTCCTTGTAATTTCCCAAACGGGGCAGATATTTTTTGATCTGATTCGGGGCTGTCTCTACGATATCAACATACCCGACAAATTTATTTCCGGAAGGTTCCTCCTGATTTTCGATATCCGTATAAATGGACATGGCATTCCCGTTGGAACCAACAATAATCGTGGCCCAGCCAATTTTTTTCTTATGAACTTTATAGGCTGTAATACTGGTCAGTATCAACCTAGGGAGATAAGTCAGAACAAAATGAAAGGCAAAAAGAACCAGAAACAGGCGGTAATAGGATTTGTAATTCTCGATTACATCATCCAGAATGAGCAGAAAAAACAGGATGACTACACCGATGAGGGTGATAATCAACGTTTGACCAAGTTCTTTTAAACGAGATTTACGATAAATTTTGCGGTAGTTTCCGATGATATAATACAGAATGATCCAGAAAAAAGGAATCAGAAATATTCCCAGATAGAACTTTGGATCCTGAAGGACAACAGCCTTTATGTCTTCAAAAATGATGGGCTCAACCGAATGCTTTCTATAAATATAAAACAAACCCCAGGCTATCGAAGCAGCGATATAATCAGCAATTAAATATTTTAAGGCCTGTAAAGATTTATTCATCTTCGCTAAAAATGTAAAAGTTTAAGGTTATCAATCATCATTTTGGGATGCTCAACACCGTCTTGCTTCACGGCACCAATAAAAATTTTAAACTCATTCGAATTACCCATATTCGTAACTTCCGGTGTCAGGTTGATATACACCTTATTCCATTTTGAGTTCGGATATAAATACAAAACCGGGGTTTGAATAATCTGGCCGCCACCCTGTCCGATCACACCAACTGTTATCGCATTGTTAACCAGGTAGTCCATTTCCAGAAACACGGCAGATCCGTTGGTAGGCAGGTAAAAAGCCGAGATCGTGGCAGCTTCAAAAAGTGTTGCAGAATCATCCAGATAGATAACACCAGAGTAATTCCCTTCGAAAACATCAGCGGGAGCACTGGTTTTTTGAAGAATTGTATCACTATCTGTAGTTTTTTCAAGGGATACTCCCCCACTTTCAAAATTCTCAATCCAGGCAAATTTTGCAGTCGGATAATAATCAACAGCCGGAGAAATATTGGTTACAGAATCCTCCGTAAGCTGAATATCCTGATAAAATGGTGCATAAAAGGGATAGTTAACCCGGGTAGAGGAAATTCCGTTTAATTTGATTCCGGCTTTGATCATCAATTCATGTTCACCCGTTTTTAGAACAGGTATTGTGACAGGCAATTGAAAGGCACCAATCAGTTCGCCATCAACGTAAACCCAGGCATCTGTAATTTTATGGGAAGAACTTCCCTGACCGAATCCGGCTTCAAACGCTATCGAATCAATATGAATATATGCAGGAATGGTCTGGTCACCTTCGAAGCGATCGCATGACCACATAAACATGGCTGTGAACAGACTTATAAACAACAGGACTTTCCGGAAAATGTAAGAAAGGATCATAGGCAAAAGGAAAACCTGAAACTAAATTTAATGCAGAACGTATAAAGGCATCGCTTTATTTCAGGTCTTAGAAATTTAAAATGCTTTTAAATAAGCTACAGAGATACTTTTTCGATGATCTTATAAGCTACGTCTAGTGCGAGATACCCATCCTGAATGGTAACCGGTGGTTCGGAATTCGTATTGATTGCATGGGCAAAGCTTTCCAATTCCTTTTGTATGGCATTGATTGGCAATACTTCAGGACGTTCAAACGAAATCTGTTTGGAGCCTTTGTTGTTGCCCAGATCAATTACCATCGCCAGAGGATCAGCGGTAGCAGGATCTACATTTTTCATGCGTACGATTTCAGTGGTTTTCTCCAGGAAATCAACCGAAATATAGGCATCGCGCTGAAAAAAGCGGGATTTGCGCATATTTTTCATGGAGATGCGGCTGGCAGTCAGATTCGCAACGCATCCATTTTCAAATTCGATCCGTGCATTGGCTATATCCGGACTGTCGCTTACAACCGATACACCACTCGCACTTATTTTTTTGACCTTTGACCTTACTACACTCAATACTATGTCAATATCGTGTATCATGAGATCGAGAATGACCGGCACATCGGTACCCCTTGGGTTAAACTGAGCCAGCCGATGCGACTCTATGAACATGACTTGTCCGAAATGAGGCTGAGCAACCAGAAAAGCCGGATTAAACCGCTCAACATGCCCTACCTGTACTTTTACATTGGCTTCCCGCGCAATTTTGATGAGTTCGGTAGCTTCTTCAGGTGTGGCGACGATCGGTTTTTCGATAAAAACGTGGCGCGATTTCTTCAAGGCAACCGATGCACATTCAAAATGACTGATGGTTGGGGTAACAATATCCACCACATCCACTGCATCTACTAATTCTTCAACCGAATTATAACGGGTAATTCCATACTCATTTTTAACCTGTTCAGCGTTTTGTTCATCCGGATCATAGAATCCAACAACCTGATAATCAGCAATCATCTTGAGACATTTCAAGTGAATTTTACCTAAATGTCCGGCTCCAAGTACTCCAATTTTCAACATAGGTGTTTATTTTTTGCAAAAGTAAGTTTTTTTCCATGCCTTCTAAATGATTATTTTCGCAGCCGCTCTACGAATTAAATTTAAAATGGAAGATACATACCGGCACAAGGGATTGAGAAAAATACTGATTGATGAAATCAGAAAAAAGGGAATAACGGATGAAGCCGTGTTGCAGGCCTTTGAAAAGGTTCCGCGTCATTTTTTCTTTGATTCGGCATTTCTGCAATATGCCTATGAAGACAAAGCTTTCCCGATCGGAGCCGGACAAACCATCAGTCAGCCGTATACGGTGGCATTTCAAACCGAACTGATGCAGGTAAAAAAAGGCGATAAGATTCTGGAAATCGGCACCGGATCGGGCTATCAGGCCTGTATTCTGGCAGAAATGGGAGTCAAAGTGTTTACGATTGAACGCCAGAAAAGCTTGTATACCAAAGTAAAAGAGCTTTTCCCGAAACTGAATTATCCTGTTAAATCATTTTATGGCGACGGCTATAAAGGATTACCTGCCTTTGCTCCGTTTGATAAAATTATCATTACTGCTGCCGCTCCCTACATTCCGGAACCCCTGAAAGAACAACTCAAACCGGGGGGTATTCTCGTGGTACCTGTTGGTGGCGGCGATACCCAGACCATGACTACCCTGGTGAAAGGCATGGACGGCTCGTTTCAGGAAACCACCTATGGCGTTTTCCGCTTTGTCCCGCTTTTGGGAGATAAGGCCAATGATTAAGGTAGCCGGCTGAACAGAAAGGCATGGAAAAGAAACCTCCCGGGCTCCTGCTCCGCTATACCTTGCTTCTCAGCGGATTCCTGTGCGTTTTGCTGGCTGTAATCGGCATTTTCCTGCCCCTGCTGCCAACAACACCTTTTTTACTGCTGGCGGCTGCTGCTTTTGCTCGATCTTCTCCCCTGGCTTACAAACGGCTGGTATCGAATAAATACCTGGGTCGCTATATCGAAGATTTCCGCTCCGGTCAGGGCCTTGATTTAAAAACAAAAATTGTGTCCATCCTTTTCCTCTGGATTATGATTTCCATCAGCATCTACCGCCTGGATTACCTCTGGGTCCGAATCCTCCTACTGGTGATAGCCATCACCGTAACGGTGCATTTGGTGCGGATGAAGGGGAAGTGAGGGTATTAACAAAACCCAACTCTAAAATATTGGAACATCGTTTCGGACATGCCTGTAGGCCCACTTATCGATCCTTTTCCCCTCGTTTCGGACATGCCGTGGCATGTCCTTACAGAAACCAATTAGTCCAAAACGCAACGCACCGAATAACCGTCTGTCTTGTATGCCTCGTACCTATTGATTCCCAGACCGTAAAAGAACAGCCACCTACACATAGCACCCAGAGAAAACACTTCAGAAGAAGACCAGAAATACGTGTAGGTAGTAAGGTCGTCGAAGTTTCCAATAAAGCGCCGGAAGCCAGCCCCAATAGCAGTGAACCCACTTTCGTTGGTAGCCCCGGTATTTGGGGAAGACCAATGTGTAAAACCGCTTTCTTTCATTTTAACTCCAACATTAACACCAGAATAACCATAAGGATTGCTGCAGATTACTGCTGTATCTAAATAAGTGGTCATTATACACCATTCTGTATCGCTAGGGATATGCCATCCAACTGGGCAAATACCCTGTACACCGGAAGAGGAAGTATATTGCATCATCTCATCCCAATCATATAAACCACCGTAAATCACGCAGTTGGCAGAGTCATTATTGTAACAATACTTTTCAATAACTCCATTGTTATTGCAATTTGAATGTGAAAAACCGGAAAAGTAACTTGTTACCATAGTGCCAATGTTGAGATTTTCTCGCATCCAGCATTGGGTGCCAATCTTTACAGTATGGTATAGTTGTCCGCCATAGGTAAAGGAAGGCATACCAGGGCAAGGTTGATTGTTGTACTGAAATACATAACTTTCGCTTATCGCTGGATCATCCAGGATAATTTGCTGTTGGTTAACTGAATAACCCGTGAATCTCAGAGAATCGCCCGGGTTGTATGGAAAATTGCTTAAAGGTTTTAGCATTGGCTTTTGGTTGGGGAATGGTTCAAATGCGCTACTGGAAAAAAAACACCGATAGCTATGTTTTGCTGCAGGATTAACTATTTTTATCGATTGAAAAGTTGATCCGGAACTGGCAGTAACCAGGTAGACAGCCTGATTGCCGGGAAACAGGTTAAACTGATAAACCCCGGGTACTGGTTCAGTTTCTGCCTGGCAATGAATTCGTCCTAACAGATCAACAACGTTAATCTCCGTCCTGAGCCCATTTATATTGGAAATACGCAGAACCATCGGGGATTCCGGATTCTGCGGGTAGATAACACGGATTCCTTCATCCACATCGCTTCCCGCCTGGATTCCTGTTATAGAAAAAATCAGACTTAGGGTAGTGTCATTCCAATACAGCATGGTATCACCACCCTGATCCATATTCTCGATTTTGATACTGTCTAGTTGTCTGTAAACTGTACCCATTGCAGCCGAAAAATTCAGGTGAATCGCTGCTTTCTGTGCGGATACAGTAAAGCATTGAAATAGTACGATAAAGAGCAGAATGTGTTTTTTCATAGGAAAAGGAAATAAAAAGGAGGTTTCTAATTGAGCATTAAATGAATTTCCGGATAATGAATTGAGTGTTGAAATTTAAGAAAAAAAATAAATCATTAATCATTGGGATTAATAATTCTGTAAGGACATGCCACGGCATGTCCCATCCGGTAAAGGGGAATCATTCTGTAAGGACATGCCAAAGCATGTCCTTTTGGGAGGAATCAATGCTTTTGAACCTTAATGGGAATACATTTTCGAATCTTTGTCCCTCGTTTCGGACATGCCTGTTGCCCAAGTATCGAATCCTTTGTCCCTCTTTTCGGACATGCCGTGGCATGTCCTTACAGAATTGGGGATTTTTTAAAACTGGCCCCAAGTTTGGAAGATGCTGATGAATCATGTTGTCATATTCTGATTTGCTAAAGCCTTATGTAAGGACATGCCACAGCATGTCCTTTTGGGAGGATTCAATGCTTTTGAACCTTCAGGGAAATACCATTTTCGAATAGTTTCCCCCTAATCACGGACATGCCGTGGCATGTCCTTACAGAATAGGTATTGGTGGGTCAATAATCCATGGGGAGACCTGTACGGTTAAAGTAGTCGTCTCTTTCCCAACTGACAGGGTTGTTTTTAATGTAGGTTTCGATGCGATCATACTCGTTATTATCGCGGATTACATGATCATGAAAGCGGCCGTGCCATGCAAAATATCCATGCTGGTTTTTATTACACCAGCGCGTTACAGAACCTTTAAATTGATTTACAATCATTGAAACAGAGCCCGATACCGGATGCGAAAACCGGTTGGTTTTATGATACCAGCCAGGCACTCCTGGATCTTTGTTTTGTAAGGACATGCCACGGCATGTCCCTGACGGTTCGGACGTTTCAAAAGGCCTGGCTGTTGTCCCATTGTCGAATCCTTTGTCCCTCGTTTCGGACATGCCGTGGCATGTCCTTACAGAATTGATCGAGATTATGCCATGGATATGGTTTGGCATGACGACAAATTCTCCTAATGTTACATTCGGATAATGATCTGGGATTTGACCCCAATACGTATGGGCAATTTTTCCTAACTCGGATAATTCAACTTTACCTGACATTACAGCTCCAAAAACACACTCACGCTTACCTACAAGGATCGTTATAAAATAATGACCAGGCCATGAATAATCACGGGTTTCCAGACGAACGGTTTTGCGATTTTTGGCCATTATTATCCCAAATTTGTTATTCAAAATTAAAAATAATATTACAAAAAAACTACCCTACACCTTTTCTGTAAGGACATGCCACAGCATGTCCCATCCAAAGCCAGGTATATCATTCTGTAAGGACATTCCACAGCATGTCCCATCCAAAGCCAGGTATATCATTCTGTAAGGACATTCCACAGCATGTCCCATCCAAAGCCAGGTAAGTCATTCTGTAAGGACATCCCGAAACTTCGGGATGTCCGAAACGAGGGACGAACCTTCCGGAAACGGTACAATATTAAGAACCTTTTTAAATTAGAGCCCCCACAAACAGTCTACAGGGCTTTTTGCTACTTTCGCATTCTGAACTAACTCAACAACTAACCTATGGCAACACTTGAAATTGATGGCCGCGTATTTGATGTCGACGGAGATGGCTTTTTATCCGATCCTTCTGTCTGGAATGATGAAGTAGCCATGCTGATTGCAAAGTATGACGGCATTGAAGACCTGACCGATAAACACTGGGCTATTGTAAGGATTATCCGCAAAAGTTATGAGGAAAAGAAAATGGCTCCCATGATCCGGGTGATTTGTCAGGAAACCGGGTTACGTCTCCGTGAAATTTATGAGTTGTTTCCGCTCGGACCTGCCCGTGGCGCCTGTCGGGTTGCCGGCCTGCCCAAACCGGATGGTTGCGTCTAAATGTTTACAGCTATGCACTGGTACCAGTGGTTCGCGCTTTCAGCCCTGACAATTTGCCTGGCGAATTGTCTCTTTCACTTTTTTCGTCTGATCCGGCTCGGAAATCCCAAAGATTATGCCCGCCCAAAGGCTGATCCTTCAACCGCTATCCGTTATTCGTTTACCGGAGCCATGAACCCCGGAAAAAAGGAATCTGCATTTCTGCATTTACCCACCTATACTGCCGGAATCATTTATCATCTGGGTACATTTCTCAGTATTTTCCTGTTTCTTGTATTCCTGACAGGGTTTCATTTTGAAGGAATCGCAGCCCTGATTTGCGGTTATAGCCTGATTATTTCCTTTATCGCAGGTACTGGTATCCTGATCAAACGCATTGTCAAAAAAGAACTCCGGTCGCTGTCGAATGCAGATGATTTTATTGCCAATTTCCTGGTTACTCTATTTCATCTGTTCACCGCCCGCTACCTGTTTTTCGAAGGCTTTGCCCTACCCTATTTCATTCTGGCTTCCATAATATTGCTTTATTTGCCCCTGAGCAAACTGAAGCATGTTATCTACTTTTTTGCAGCACGATATCAACTGGGAATATTTTTTGGCAACAGAGGTGTATGGCCCTGATAATTAAAATGGTATGAATACTATTAGCAATGATTCCCGGATCCGGAAAGGCCTGAAGGTTCTCGATACTTCCCATGACAACAAACTGATTTCTCATCTGAATGCCTGCGTGCATTGCGGATTGTGTGCTGAAAGCTGCATGTATTATCTTAGCTCAGGCGATGCCAAATTTATTCCTGCCCGTAAGGTGGATCTTGTTTCGTCCATTTATCGCAGGTATAATACACTGAGTGGACGCATTTTCCCCGGCTTAACGGGTGCACGGGAACTGAACGAAGAGACAATCACTGAAATGACTGACCTGCTGTTCGGAGGATGCACCTTGTGCGGCCGTTGTACGATTCATTGTTCCATTGGGGTCGATATCCGCTTTCTGGTGAGTAAAGGACGTGAGATGCTGGCCGAAATGGGCGAAGTACCTGCAAGCCTGCAAGCCACGGTGGATACAGCCCTGGAAACCGGTAACAATATGGGGATCAGCGACGAAGAATTCCGGGATACCCTGACCTGGCTGGAAGACGATCTCCGGATGGAGGTAAACGACGATGCTGCCTGTATTCCGTTGAACGAACCCGGCCGGAAAGTCCTGTATACGCTCAATCCGCGTGAACCCAAATTCTTCCCGCTTTCTATTACGGCTATGGCCAAAGTGTTTTATGCAGCAAAAGAAAGCTGGACACTCTCCACGAAAATGTATGATGTAACCAACTATGGCTACTTCAGCAAAAACATGGAGCATACCCGCATCATCGCCGATCGCCTGCATATGGAAATGAAAGAAATGAAGGCAGAAGAATGCGTTTTAGCAGAATGTGGCCATGGCAGTGCCGCCTTTCGCTGGGAAGCTCCCAATTACCTGAAAGAGGAATTTTCGTATGAAGTCCTGACCTCGGTTGAACTCATGGCAGATTACATCCGCGAAGGCCGCATTCAGGTTGATCCGCAGAAAAATACAAAACGGGTAACCCTGCACGATCCCTGCAATCTGGT
>CAYLTH010000040.1:24107-25764 GCA_964386485.1 uncultured Bacteroidales bacterium
TTGTTTAACGGGGATGATCCCGACCGGCTTACTTTCAGTTACAATGCAAGTGATTCGCTGAATATGATCCTGCAGGGACTGGCCACCCCGGGTGATCATGTAATTACCACCTGGCTGGAGCATAATTCCGTGCTGCGTCCTTTGCATCACCTCGAAATGAACGGCATTATCTCCGTTTCTCATGTCTCCTTTGATCTGGATGGTTTTGTAGACCCGGAAGATATCCGCAAGGCGATTACTCCGGCAACCCGCATGGTGGTGGTTACACATTGCTCCAATGTCATCGGAACCATTCAGCCTCTCAAAGAGATTGGTAAGATTTGCAAGGAACACGGACTGCTCTTTATTGTGGATGGCAGTCAGGGTGCGGGTGCTGTGGAAGTCGACATGAAAGATATGGGTATCGATGTGTACATTTTTACCGGACACAAATGCCTGATGGGACCTACCGGCATTGGCGGATCCTATGTGATGGAACATGTTCCCGTGCGATATACCCGCTATGGTGGTACAGGTGTTCGCTCCGCCGTCAAAACCCACCTGGAAGAATTCCCGTATCGGCTGGAGTGTGGAACCCTGAATATTGTAGGTGTTGCCGGATTATATGCCGGGGTACAATGGGTAAACCGGATGGGAATTCAAAATATCCATGATTCGGAAATGGCGCTTTGGACCAAACTCCGCGATAACCTTGCTGCAATTGACAATGTGATTCTGTACTGCGCCAACAGTCCGGCAAATCACAATCCCGTACTGAGTTTCAACATCAAAGGCTTTGAAGCCGGAGATGTGGGTATGATGATGGATGTAGATTACAATATTGCCTGCCGTACCGGATTACAATGTGCCCCGAAAGTGCATGAGCGACTGGGTACCGACAAAATTCACGGCACGGTTCGCCTGAGTATCGGGGCATTCAACACAGAAGAACACATTGATGCCGCGATTGAGGCGGTGAGGGAAATCGCGGGATTAAGGTAAAAGGTAAAAGGTAAAAGGAAAAAGGATAAAGGTAAAAGGTCATTGTAGAGACGCACGGTCGTGCGTCTAAAAAGAAAAAAGTGTAACCATGGATTTTGTAACAATCGACTTTGAAACGGCTACTTCGGCACGCAACAGTGCCTGTGAGGTTGGCTTGACGATTGTAAAAAACGACCGCATTATCGGAACAAAATCCTGGCTGATTCGTCCTAAAATCATGGATTTCAACTACTTCAACATTCTGATTCATGGAATCCGACCCGAACATGTACGCTATGAACCTGAATTTGATGAACTGTGGGATGAGATTGGTCCGCTTGTAACGAATCAGTTGCTGATCGCCCACAATGCGGCTTTTGACATCAGTGTATTGCGCAGCACCCTCGAAACCTATGGCATCCCCTACCCGGATCTTTTATACACGTGCAGTGTAGCTTTTTCACGGAAAATCTGGCCTGAAATACCCAAATACAACCTAAAATCCTTGTGCGATTACCATGATATTCCGCTGGTGCATCACCGTGCCGGCAACGACAGTGAGGCTACTGCCCGCATATCGCTTAAAGCTTTTGAACATGCCGGTATTTGTAGTCTGGAAGATTTTCAGAATATTTTGCTCACAACACCGGGACGAATGCATGCGGGTGGTGTGGAGGGACAGAAATCGAAGAGAAGG
>CAYLTH010000041.1:0-1264 GCA_964386485.1 uncultured Bacteroidales bacterium
ATGACGGACAAGCGGCTGTGAATCAAAATCCGTGACCCGGAGATACACGCTGAAGCGGACTCCGGACTCCTCAAAGGTCAGAAAACGCACGACCGGCTCAAAATCCTTTGCTCCTTTCTCATCTTCCTGCAAAATCCGGGTGGCTTCCTCGATGGCGAATTGCTCCACCTTTTCAAGGTCGTTCCCATAGGCGATATTCATGGCTACTCCGAAGGTGATTTCCTTGTCCGGACTGTAATAATTGGTAAAAATGGAATTGGCGAGTTTAGAATTGGGTACCACAACGAGGTTATTCGGCTGGGTACGGATGGTTGTATACCGCCAGGTGATATCGGTCACAAAGCCTTCATCCCCGCTGTCGAGGCGGATAAAATCGCCAGGCTGTACTTTGCGGGTAGCTGTGATCTGGATCCCGGCGAAGAGATTACTCAGCGTGTCCTGCAGCGCCAGTGCCACAGCAAGTCCTCCAACGCCCAGGGCAGTCAGCAGCGGGGTGATCGAAATGCCCAGCGATTGCAGGATAATCAGAAAACCGATGATAAAAACCACGATGCGGGTAATGTTGTAGAACAGACTGGTGGAGGCTATCATTCCACCCATCTTTTCGGTTTGCAGCTTCACCAGACCGGTTACTATCCTGCTTCCTACGATGGTGGCTGTAAAAATAGCCAGTACCAGTGCGACTTTCCGGATGAGGTTAATCATATCCGGATGAATGTTGACATCGAGTGTGGCAAACCAGATTCCGGCCAGTCCAAACCAGATCATCACCATGCTTTTAAAGGAGTCGATGATGATATCATCTCCTTTCCAGGCGGTTTTAGCAGCTATACGATGCAGCAGGGGAATCAGTGTTTTTTCAATGACAAAACCCAATACCAGGGCGGATCCGAAAATGATGGCAGGCCAAAGCCAGACCGAAATCTCATTGAGTTGCAGTATCAGATCTTCTTTCATACATCAGGTATTAAATGGGATAATCAACGGCTACGCGTGTTTCCCGTAATTTTATAATAAATTCTTTAAATTCAAGGTGTTTCGGATGATTCTGATAAATATCCAGACTTTGCTGCGAATCAAAAACCGAATTCAATACAATATCCCAGTTCCCTTTGCTGTTCCCGACATCAATCCCGGCTTCAATTTCCAGGATTTCGGGAATATCTTTCTTCATTTCGATCAGACGATCACAAATCAGTTTTGCATTTTCTGATTTGGAGCGGCCTTCGGCTTCTTCTTTGAGTTTCCAGCAGACGATGTGGCG
>CAYLTH010000041.1:1364-25404 GCA_964386485.1 uncultured Bacteroidales bacterium
CTGATTTGGAGCGGCCTTCGGCTTCTTCTTTGAGTTTCCAGCAGACGATGTGGCGGACCATGTTAATTTGATGATTTGGAGATTTGATGATTTGATGATTTGGAGATTTGGTGATTTATATTAAAGTATTGTTTTTATGCTACTTAGGATTGATTCGATAGATTGCTGGTCATGTTGACCGAAGCAGGCGATTTCGTCGGAATCGATGTCCAAAACGGCAATCAGGGTGTTATCTTTATTGAAAACGGGTAATACAATCTCGGAGCGGGTGGAAGAGGAACAGGCAATATGATACGGGAGCAATTCAACATCTTCAACGAGCTGGGTTTGTTCTTCGCGGGCACATTTTCCACAAACACCTTTATCGAAGGGGATGGTCATACAGCCGTGTTTTCCCTGATAAGGTCCTACTTTTAACAAACCCGGGCTCACAACCCGGTAAAAGCCAACCCAGCTAAACTCCGGAAATGCCTGGAACAATTCACAGCAAATTGTTGACATAATGGCGATTTCATCCGTTTCTCCCTCAATCAGGGAACGGATGTGGGACATGACTTCTGAATAATTTCTGTTCTTCATCGTGTTCAGGTGTTCAAGTCATGAGTCGCACAGCCGTGCGCCTCTACAACGGCTTTTTTCCTTTTTCCTTCACTGCACAACCGTCATGAGTCGCACAACCGTGCGCCTCTACAACGGCTATTTTTCCTTTTTTCTCGTCACGCGTCACGCGTCACTCGTCACTTTTCTCTATTCATCCAGCTTCAAAACGGCCAAAAACGCCGATTGCGGCACTTCCACATTCGAGATCAGACGCATGCGTTTTTTTCCTTTTTTCTGTTTTTCGAGCAGCTTGCGTTTACGGGAAATGTCTCCCCCGTAGCATTTTGCGGTAACATCCTTGCGGAATGCCTTGATGCTTTCGCGGGCAATGATTTTGGAACCGATACTGGCCTGGATGGCAATGTCATATTGCTGTCGAGGGATCAGTTTGCGGAGTTTTTCACAAATCTTTTTCCCAAAATTATAGGCATTATCGCGGTGTATCAGGGCTGAAAGTGCATCCACCGGTTCGCTGTTGAGGAGGATATCCATTTTCACGAGGTCGGCTTCGCGGTATTCATAGGTATGGTAATCGAAAGAGGCATAGCCTTTGGAAACGGTTTTCAGTTTATCATAAAAATCGAATACAATTTCGGCCAGGGGCATTTCGAAGGTCAGTTCGACGCGGTCGGAGGTAATGTAGAGTTGATTTTTGATGATGCCACGTTTATCAATACAGAGGCTGAGAATTGAACCGATGAATTCGGATTTGGTAATGACCTGGGCTATAATATATGGTTCTTCAATCCGCTCGATGATGGTCGATTCGGGCAATTCCGACGGATTGTTCACAATCATTTTTTTGCCTTTGGTGGTTTCGACATGATAGCTCACGTTGGGTACCGTGGTAATAACGGTCATATCGAATTCGCGTTCGAGGCGTTCCTGGATGATTTCCATGTGCAGCATTCCGAGGAAACCGCAGCGGAATCCAAAACCGAGAGCAGCGGATGATTCGGGTTCATACACCAGGCTGGCATCATTGAGCTGCAATTTCTCGAGTGAGGAACGCAGATCTTCAAATTCATTTGTATCAACCGGATACAAACCGGCAAATACCATGGGTTTCACATCTTCAAAACCCCGGATGGCTTCCTGAACGGGCGCATCAAAATGGGTAATGGTATCTCCTACCTTAATTTCCTTGGCTTCCTTCACACCGGTGATGATATAACCTACATTTCCGGCACTCAGAATCTCGCGGGTTTCCTTCTTCATTTTCAGAATCCCGATTTCATCTGCCACATATTCTTTGCCGGTAGCCATAAATTTGATTTTATCGCCTTTCCGGATAATCCCGTTAAACACTCTGAAATAAGCAATTACGCCGCGGAATGAATTGAAAACGGAATCAAAAATCAGCGCCTGAAGGGGTGCATCGGCATTTCCTTTGGGAGCGGGAATCCGGTCGATAATGGCATCCAGAATCAAATCCACACCATAGCCTGATTTACCGCTGGCATGAATCACTTCATCGCGTTTACAGCCAATCAGATCCACAATCTGGTCGGTCACTTCTTCCGGCATGGCGCTGTCGAGATCCATTTTATTCAACACCGGTATAATGATGAGGTCATGATCGAGTGCCAGATACAGATTTGAAATCGTCTGGGCTTCAATGCCCTGGGAGGCATCCACCACGAGTAGGGCACCATCACAGGAAGCAATGGAGCGGCTGACTTCATAGGAAAAATCGACGTGACCGGGGGTATCAATCAGATTGAGGGTATAGATTTCACCATTATGGTCATAGGCCATTTGAATAGCGTGAGACTTGATGGTAATCCCGCGTTCACGTTCAAGGTCCATATCATCAAGCACCTGTGCTGTAAGGTCGCGGGAGGATATCGTTCCTGTAAATTCGAGGAGCCGGTCGGCCAGGGTACTTTTACCATGGTCGATGTGGGCGATAATACAAAAGTTTCGGATATTTTTCATGCGCTGCAAAAATACAAAATTTCGCTGATTTTTTTAACTCTGAACGGAGGCAACTTTAATACCCCGTATTCTGTCTATACAGAGGTTTTCCGATTTAAGTCATTTTTATAAGAGGTGATGTTTCATTTTCTTAAATTCTGCTTATATTTGTAAACTCCAAAAATACTATATTCATAACACACTGATTTATGGTTCGTAACACATTGTTGGCAATAGGTTTTCTCCTCTGTACCAGCCTGTATTCTCAGGATAAAGGAATCAAACCGGATCCCCGGCTATATGATTGTTTTACACAGGATTACATAAACCAACTTATTAAACAGCCCCGTTTGCTGGCGTATTACAACTTTTTCCTCGACCATTCCTATGAAGTGCGTGGAACAGATCAGGGCAAGCCTGTTGAATCCATTGACATCTCAGAAGTAAAGACCCTTGATAATGGACTGGGAAATGGCGGAAAGGCATTTGCAGAAGATTTGACGAAATTCAATCCAGCCAATTTCAATCCTTTAAAGTACGATTTTAAGACGGATGCTGAATTAACCCGGTGCTACAAACTCGGGAATACCGGGAAAATGCTGGTTTTTCTTCCTGCAACGGTTTTTGACCGGATGTACAAGGAATATTTAAAGTCATTAAATATTGAATAAGAACCCGATACGATGAAAAAATATCTACTTTTCTTTTTGTTGCTGCCTTTCGTACAATTTGTAACCGGGCAAAATTACCTGATCAGTACCTATAACGGGCAAACAGTGCAGACCTGCTCAGGTAAAAGTTATGATAGTGGTGGCGCTGGTGGTGGCTATGGGGTGAATGAGACCTATACAGTTACATTCTCCTCAAATAATGCCACGAATACGCATATCAAACTATCATTCCAGTCACTTGATATTCATGTAACGGATACACTTTATATTTATGATGGAAGTACAACTGCAGCTCCCTTGCTTGGATGGTACAACAGTTCGAATTCACCCAATCAATTTCCGGTTTATGCAACTGTACTCAATTCAAACGGGGATCTTACCCTGAAATTCAGGTCAAACAGTGGTAACAACGGGAATGGATGGGAAGCCGATATTAGTTGTACTCCGGTTTGTCAGACTGTTCTCTCCTCGATTGACAGTTTGATGACGCAATACCATGACAGCAACTACATTGACATTTGTTTTGGAGACACTGTAACCTTCATGGCTAAAGGTATTTACCCTCAAAACAATATTGTTTATGCTCAGGATGATCTTACCTCGACCTTTTTCTGGGATTTTGGAGATGGGACAACCGGCACTGGCAGAGTAATCGATCACTATTACAACATGATACGCGGTTATAATATTCAATTAACCGTTACCGATATAAACGGCTGTGTAAGTATGAATTCACTGGGAACCCGTGTCCGGATTTCCGATGACCCTGTGGGACATGTCAGCAGTTTACCTGACATCTGTTCGGGAACAGAACTGAATGTAAATGTGGGTTATGCCAGTACGAGTACAATCAATGTTTCTCTTCCTTCTTATTACCAAAGTGCGAGTCTTACCTACGACAGTGCCACCTTTATACCAGATGGAGGGGCCATCGGAGGAGCCTGTTATAATACAAATGTAACTTTTAATGCATTCAATCCGGGACAAACGGTTACCAGTGCTTCCGATATCGTTTCCGTAATTGTGAATATGGAACACAGTTTCGTTGGTGACTTGAAAATGACATTAATTTGTCCGAATGGTCAACAAGCTATTCTGAAAGAATACATTCAACAAGGAGGTGCTTATCTTGGAGAGCCTTATGGTGGGACCAATCACGGAACTTTCGATTGCACCAATCCTCCTCCCTGTCTGAGTGATCCATTATCCAATCCTGCCGGAGTGGGTTATACCTATTCTTTTTCCATGAACCCAATTTATGGAACAATGCAATCATACGCAGGTCCAGGCAATATGCCTGTTCCGCCTTTTCCGAATACTCCTGAAATCGACAGTTTAAGTTACATGCCATTTGAACCATTCGCCAATATGATAGGATGTCCGTTAAACGGGACATGGAATCTGCAAATCTGCGATTACTGGGCAATTGATAATGGTTGGGTATTCTGGTGGAATTTAAGCCTGGATGCCAGCATTTTACCTGTAAACTGGGGATATACCGTACCAATTGACACGGTTATCTGGGGAGGACCTTATATCACAAATTTTGGCGATAACAAAATTACCATCAATCCGGATACCGGAGGAGTTTTTAACTATAATGTACAGATTATTGATGAATTCGGATGTACCTATGACACAAACATCAACCTGACTGTTGTAGCAAAACCGATCATTGATCTGGGTCCGGATACGGCTATGTGCGAAGGTACTCCGATTACCCTGCATGCCCCAACCTATCCAAACGGAACCTACTATTGGTTACCTGACGGTATTCCTACTCAGGATATAACGGTTGCAAAATCCGGTGAATATGTTGCCATCATTATGACAGGAAACGGGAATATACAATGCGACGGAATGGATACGATAAGAGTCGACTTCTGGCCTGAACCTCTCATAAGTTTTGTCCCCGATGACTTTGAAGGTTGTCAGCCTGTAACAGTTAAATTCAATAACAATACAAGTCAGGCTGCCGACTTTTTATGGGATTTCGGAGACGGGAGTACCTCTACGGATACTTCACCAGAGCATACATACAACAACCCCGGTGAGTATAATGTCTCTCTGAAAGCCATCACAGGCAAAGGATGTGAAGAAATCTACGCGGTTAACAGCCTGATAAAAGTATATGCCCAGCCGGAAGCCAGTTTCTCTGCATCTCCGGTAACCACAACAGTGGCTAATGCCCAGATTACCTTTACCAATGTCAGTACCAATTCAACCAATGCGTTATGGATATTTGGTGATGGTGAATCTTCAAACGACCAAAACCCTGTTCACAATTACAAAAACAAGGGAATCTACGATGTCTGGCTTTATCTCGAATCAGAACATGGATGTAAAGATTCCGTTTCTACAAAAATCACTGTCATTGATGATTTATTGGAAATACCCAATATCATTACTCCCAATGCTGACGGAAAAAATGACGCCTTTGTTGTAAAGAACCTGGATGCCTACCTTTCCAATGAATTATTCATATATGACCGTTGGGGTAAAAAGGTATACAGCAAGCTTAATTACCAGAACGACTGGGATGGTGAAAACCATGCCGATGGAACATATTTCTATGTATTACGCTGTAAAGGCCTAATTACAGATCAGGAAATTACCGGTACCATAACCATTATCGGTAAGCAATAAATAACCCTTCTTAACTATTTGCATAAAAAGCCATTCCGGAAAACCGGTTTGGCTTTTTTAGTAAAGCGTGTTTCGTACTGGCAGGTATTGATCCCGCTAAAAATTAACATGCTGGTATTTTTAAAATTAGTACTTTTGCCAACTTTTAGTTTTTTTAGACGTTAATTGACTGAGTATACTCTTAAATAACAAAACAAATGGGAAAAATCAGATTAGGACTTATGGGTTTTGGCGAAATTGGCCGGAGCCTGTATAAATTAAGTCTGGAGGATGATCAGATCGAAGTTGTTGCCATAAGCGACATTGGCCGGCCTGAAATTCTCCACTACTTACTCACAGCACTTACCTTAAATTCAGACAGTGTGAAATTGGAGGGCAATTATTTTGTTTCTTCAAACGGTCGTGCCCGCATTATGCAGGGGGCTTCACCAAAACAAGTTCCATGGGATGCCTATGGTGTTGATTTTGTTGTAGATGCAACCGGAAAATATCGTTCGAATGCCGACATGACACAACATCTCGAGGCAGGAGCCAACAGGGCTATTGTTGCATTTTTACCAGATGATGAAATCGATCGTCTTGTCGTAATGGGCGTGAATGATGCCAGTATTAAAGCAAGCGACCGTCTTATCTCGGCAGGATCTTCAACCACGAATGCTGCAGCTATCATGCTGAAGATTCTGAATGATAAATTCGGAGTAGAGGCTGCTACCCTGGCCGCCATACATGAATACACTGCTGACCAGCCCTTGCGCGATACGGTTGGTAAAGATTTCCGCAGAAGCCGTTCGGCAGCCGAAAACATTATCCCCAACAATTCTCCTTCAGTTCGCTGGCTACCTTATGTATTGCCTGAATTAGCAGGCAAAATTGAAGGTCTTGCCCTCAATGTACCTGTTTCAGCCGGAACTTTGATGGACCTCAACACCTTCCTGCGTAAACCCGACTTCACCATTGAAGATATTCATGCTGCCATTGAAGAAGCAGCACTTAAAATGCCGGAAATCATTGAAGTAGTGAATGACCCGATCGTTTCAAGCGATATCATCGGCAATACACACTCCCTGATTTATGATAAACAGGCCACGATGAAATCATCGGGAAAAATTGTAAAAACCATGTCGTGGTACCACAGTGCAACCAGCCTGTCGGCACGTATTAAAGAGGTTATCCTCGCATATGATCAGTTAGATAAGAAAGGAGGTTCTTTATGAAAGTAGCCATTAATGGATTTGGAAGAATTGGTCGTTCGGTATTTCGTATTTTAAATGCCAATCCGGATATTGATGTTGTTGCCATCAACGACCTGTATAATTACCCTACTTTAGCATATTTGCTTAAGTATGATACTGTTATGAAAAAATTTGGTCAGGATATCCGTCTGGAAGATGATATGCTGATTACCCCCTATGAAACGGTAAAAATGTTGAGTATCAAGGACCCTAAACTCCTTCCATGGGCTGAACTGGGTGTTGATGTGGTTGTAGAAGCCACCGGGATTTTCCGTTCGAGAGAAAAACTGACTCCCCATCTCGAAGCCGGCGCAAAACGGGTAATCCTTACGGTTCCTGCTAAAGATGAAATTGATTATACCGTCGTTATCGGTGTGAATGAAGATGGTCTTAAACCGGAACACCGCATTGTTTCCAATGCCAGTTGTACAACCAACTGCCTTGGTCCCATTGCCAAAGTGCTGAATGATTCATTTGGTATCATAGAAGGTCTCATGACCACAACCCATGCCTATACCAATGACCAGAGTCTGGCCGATGTTCCGCACTCCGACTGGCGCCGTGGTCGTGCTGCTGCCGAAAACATCATTATCACCACAACAGGTGCTGCCCGTGCTGTTGGAAAAGTTATACCTGCATTAAAAGGTAAACTGGACGGAACAGCTTGCAGAGTTCCTGTTCCTGATGGTTCGGTTGTTGATCTCGTTGTAGAAGTCAGCAAAGATGTTACTGTTGAAGAAGTACATGCAGCCGTTTTAGCCGCTTCACAAAGTGAACGGATGAAAAATGTTCTGTACTATTCAGATAAACCTATTGTATCTAGCGATATTGTAGGAAATCCATTCTCTTCTATCTATGACAGTGAATATACGAAAGTAATTAACAAGCGCATTATCAAAACCTTAAGCTGGTATGATAATGAATGGGGCTACAGTCAGCGTGTTGTTGATCTGATTACCCTGCTTGGTAAATTAGACGATTAATTACTACTTAATCAATGTGTTCTGAAAAGGCGGTCTTTTTTTTAAGTCCGCCTTTTTTTTATCCGATTGGTTGCTCCAGATACATTTTTACGATGCGGGCTATGTACTTCCCGATTACATCAAATTCAATATTGACAACCGTTCCGGGTTTAAAACAATGGAAATTGGTCATCTCATAAGTAAATGGAATAATTGCCACACTGAACCAGGTCTTTTCGCTGTCCACAACCGTCAGACTGGTTCCGTTTACAGTAATACTACCCTTTTCGACCGTAAGATTTCCTCTGTCGGGATCGTACTCAAAGGTGTATTTCCAGCTTCCGTCAAATTCTTCAACTTTTACACAGGTAGCAGTCTGATCAACATGTCCTTGTACGATATGCCCGTCGAAACGGCCATCCATTTTCATGCTTCTTTCCAGGTTCACTTCAGTGCCGATTTCCCAATAGCCCAGACATGAACGATCCAGTGTTTCCTGAATAGCAGTAACTGTATAACATTCGTGCTCTGCATCAACCTTCACAACTGTAAGACAAACCCCGTCGTGCGACATGCTCTGATCTACTTTTAACTCTCTGGCTACCGGAGTTTGAATGGTAAAATGAATATTACTTCCTTCCCGTTCAATTTTTGCCACTTTTCCCATGGCTTCAACGATCCCTGTAAACATATATCTTTTGGATTAAATTAGTATTATTTCCTTAACAAATGAAGCGGTCCGGTGAGCAATCGCTTCGACAAGCCATTTAATCTGTACTCGTAAACATCACATACATAGAAGTAAACACCTTCGCTGCAATCTGCATGGCTCTGCATATTTTTCCCATCCCAGTTAATCTCCGGATCATTTGTTTCGAATACAACAGTACCCCAGCGATTGAATATTTTCAGATCAATGCGTTCTACTGATGTATAAGGGAATGGCCTGAACAGATCATTGGTCAGATCGTTGTTGGGTGTAAATACATTGGGTAAATGATAGGTTGGACAGGTATCGATATCGATACATACTTTATTACTATAATCACTTTCATTACCGGACGAATCAACAGCAGAAATCATATAACAACCGGCGATCCCGCTCAGGTCGATATGAAGGTATGAAGTATTGGTGGCCGGACCCTGCGATGCCAGCAGTGTAAAGTCAGCATCCGCCTGAGCGGCATACCATATATTATATATACGTACATCCGGGGCACATTCAGGGTCAGGATCAGTCCAGTTGAGTTGATTCTCAACCTGTTCGCAATTAGTTGACACGCTGAGTGTTGGCGGGCATGGCGGCACATTATCAATCGGGACAGAACATTTTTCCTGAGAGAAATTCAGGAGTGGATCCGGCAAAGTAGTATCAGAATAACGGCCAATGGATTTGAGCTTGTAACAATACTGTTCTCCATTAATCAAACCGGTATCAGCATATTGTGCAGTTGTTGTAAATCCAATTGAATCGAAAAGAGTGGTTAGCGGATTCTGCCTGTAAACCACAATGGTATCGTTTGTCCAGGGAACACTATAATTCCATGACAGGATGAGTTTTTCATCCGTTGGTGCAATATTCAGGTACACCGAAGTTGCCCGTTGGGATGAACCCACCATAAAGCGATTCCCGGGGGTATTGTTGAGCAATCCAATCCTGTAAGCCACCTGATTATCCAGGGTATTCAGGTTAGTCTCCGTATAGTTTGTATCCAGCAATCCATCCAGAGAATCGATCAACACAAAGGTGGAACCGGAAGGTATCGCCCTATAAATGAAATACTTAAACGGTCCGGGAGTCTGAACAGGATCGAGTTCTGTGGGTTTTACCCATTCGACATCAACAATTCCGTCGGTCTGACCGGTTTTACTGATGCTTACTTTGGTGATAATTGGCAAATCGCGTTTGAGGACTGTACAGACTTCTTCGGAAGCAATACTTTGGGCACCATCCGGATAAATGGCAATGACCATATAGCAATAATCAACACCATGAATCAGGCCAGCTCCAGTGTTATCATCGGTAAAACTGGTTGCAGCAAGACTCTCCAGTGTGGCTATCTCTTTATATCCGGTATATTCGGGCACTCCGGTTTCGCAATAGCCCGGAATATAGCCATAAAAACCATTCCGGCGATAGAGCTTGTACCCAACAGCATTATTACACGGACTCAGTCCCCAGTTTAATTTGATGGAATTCCCAAACGGAACAGCAGTAAGACCGGGTACAGGAGGCCCAATCACAGTAATATTAACTGTTTCAATATCAACAAGATTGACAGGAAAACCATTGTCTTTTGCCTTAAAATAGGCAGGATAAGAAGCCTTGCGAACATGCTCACAAACAGTATACCATTTAAACTCAGAGCTTACAGTACCATTTCCCTGGACGGGCTGATCAAAAATAGCCGGAGAGACAGTCACCACCAGCGGACCACCGGTTCCGGTAAGGGTAATGGTATGCCCGTCCGGGTCATTTGCAACAACCATAAACTGAACAGCTTCACCGGCCATCACACAGGTATCGGGAATGGGATCAATAATCGGGGGATTGTTGTTACATGCCATAATAATGATCTGCATATCGCGAATAATATAGCCGATCCGTATACCCAAACGCCATTCTTCAATCAGGATGGCAATATTGTATTCACCCTGCTGTTTCGGGCTTTCCCAGAGAAAATCACCATTGTATACATCCAGGGTAATCACGGATCCGATGTTATTTCCCACCTGATTCGGGAGAGCATAGCCCGGAACTACCTGTCCGCCGGCACCTCTGCAGGCCACAAGCTTGTATGAAAGACTATCTCCCTCTGCATCAAAAGCCCCGGGATTGTGGAGATAGGGAAAATTGGTACAGCCATTATCAATTGGTGGCAGCAGCAGTTGAGGTGAATTATTGGGTGCAAAAAATGGATTGATAACCAACAGGGTCTGAATAAAAAAGGGTGTATTCACTGAATTCGGGATATTCAGAATTCCATAATTCCGGTTAGGGTCTTCGACTGAAAGCAGGTATTCCCCGTTTCCGTTGAAGGTATGCTCTCCGATATAAACATTCCGACGTATATCATCCGGAAGATCAATCATTTCGACCCGCCCGACTTCAGAGGCAGTGCCATCTCCCCAGTTAATGGTGAGTTTTGGACGATCAGCCGGACTAAGGGTGAAGGTATAGGTAAGAATTGTTATTTCGTAGGTGAGGCCCGTTTTGTGCCGGAATGTAATTTCTCCGGCCCGCTGATGTGTTGAAAAAGCAGAACCGACAAATAAAAGGGAAAATATACTGAGTAAAAAATATTTCATCGACAGGTTTCGGTATTGGCCATCAAAAATACGAATAATACGCGCACACGCTTATATAACAAATATAGTGCCTGTTTATTTTCTGCAGTCGTTAAATGTTAAAAATTCTTAAGTGGAAATAAAGACCTGTCAAAAAGGCCAAAATTGAGTAAATTTGTAAGGTAGCGATGGAAAAACAAGCTTATGCAGGGCAGCAACTCCGAATACATTATTGATCCTGAACAGGAAAAGCGCGAGATTATTAAACGATATCGCGAACTCCTGCTGGTTTGGAAATCCAAATCAGAAGAAGACCGCAAATTCGTCAGGAAGGCTTATTATCTTGCTGTTGAAGCCCATAAGAGTATGCGGCGTAAGAGCGGGGAGCCCTATGTTTTTCACCCGATTGAAGTTGCCAGAATCTGTGTTCAGGAAATCGGCCTCGGAACAACATCTATTGTTTGTGCGTTGTTGCATGATGTTGTAGAAGATACGTCCTATACACTTCAGGATATTGAGGAATTGTTTGGAGAGAAAGTTGCTAAAATCACCGACGGGCTGACCAAAATCAAGGATTTTGTCAATATCCAGTCGGAGTCAATGCAGGCCGAAAACTTTAAAAAGATCCTTTTTACGCTTTCGGATGATATCCGTGTGATTCTCATCAAACTGGCTGACCGGCTGCACAATATGCGCACACTGGGATCGCTATCCAAGGAAAAGCAACTCAAGATATCTTCAGAAACCCATTATCTGTTTATTCCGCTTGCGCATCGTCTTGGGCTTTATGCCATTAAAAGTGAACTGGAAGATCTGGTTTTCAAATATACCGAACCCGAAATTTATCACAGTATTTCGAACAAAATTAAGGAAAGTGAGAAAGACCGTTTACGTTTTATTTCCCGGTTTCTCCTGCCGATCCGCAAATCTTTGTCGGTCCAGGGCCTTGATTATGTGATTAATACACGTGTGAAGTCAGCTTTTTCGATTTGGGAGAAAATGAGAAAAAAGGAAATCCCTTTTGAAGAAGTATTTGATGTATTTGCTGTCCGGATTATCATTGATTCACACTTAGACAACGAAAAAACGGATTGTTTCAGGGTATATTCGGCTATTACCGATCATTACAGACCCAATCCTTCGCGTTTACGCGACTGGATCAGCATTCCAAAACCCAATGGCTATGAGGCGCTGCATTCAACAGTGATGAGCCATAGCGGCCGCTGGGTTGAGATTCAAATCAGAAGCCGGCGTATGGATGAAATCGCGGAGAAGGGTTATGCGGCACATTACAAATACAAGGAACCGGGTGATAATGAAAACGGCCTGGATCAATGGCTTACAAAAGCAAGAGAAATCCTTGAAAATGAAGACAATACAGATGCCCTTTCCTTTGTCGATGATTTTAAACTAAGTCTGTATACAGAAGAAATTTATGTTTATACTCCGAAAGGAAAATTCATCAATCTCCCGACAGGAGCTACAGTGCTTGATTTTGCTTACAGCATTCACAGCGAAATAGGGAATAACAGCATTGGAGCAAAGGTAAATCACAGGCTGGTTCCCCTGAATCAGGCACTCAAAAACGGGGATCAGGTTGAAATCATTACATCAACCCGGCAAAAACCCAAAGAAGAGTGGCTGAATTGTGTTGTTACCCCCAAAGCAAAGGCCAATATCCGGGAAAAGCTGAAAGAAGACCGGAAAAAGCGTGTCCAGGAAGGGAAAAAGAGACTTTCCGAATTGCTGACGGAAGCAAATCTTGGAAGCGAAAAGGTTGATATAGAACGTCTTAAGAGTTTTTTAAATCTTCCCGGCCAAGAAGATTTATATCTCAGGATTGCCGAAGGAACTATCGGGCCCGAAGAAATTAAAGCCTTTTACCGCTCCACCGCAAAGGAAGGTATTTTTGATTTTCTGTTGCGTCCGTTTTTCCGTTCAAAACATACTGAACAAAATAGTCTGGAACAGGAAATCGTACAAAAGATCAAAGAAAATCCGGGGAGTCTGCTCCTCAAAGAAAATATCAATGAGATTAACTATGAAATCGCAGCCTGTTGTCAGCCTATTCCGGGAGATGATGTAATCGGACTACAGACTGATGCAGATAAATTTGAGGTTCATCGCACCAATTGCAAGCAGGCCATACAGTTTATGTCGAAACACGGCGACAAAATTGTCAAGGCAAAATGGAAGCCCAAAGAAAAAATCGGTTTCTTATGTGGAATAAAACTGACCAGTATCGACAAAAAGGGATTGGTGATTGATCTGGCAAAAGTGATTTCAGAGGATTTCAGCCTGAATATGCGGTCATTCCAGATGGAAACCAATGGAGAAATCAGTCAGGGCATGATGATGATATATGTATTTGATACGCAAAACCTGAATGAAGTAATCAAATCCCTGAAAAAAGTGCAGGGTGTGATTAATGTCGTAAGGATGGTTGATCAGGATGAAAAATAAGATGATTTGGCTTCAGGCTTAATTATTTTTATTTATACCAAATAGATATAGGAAAATTTTGTAATTTTATCATTCAAAATTCAAAGATTTGCAATTTGCAACTACTTGTATTTGTGCTATTTACAAAATATTGGGAGGATGAAAGATTTGAATAAAGAACCAATGAGGGATTCATTTGACACTGTCAAGCGTATTTTTACCGATTATCTGGAGAATCATGGGCATCGAAAAACCCCTGAGCGTTACACAATTTTACAGGAAATTTACACCACAGATGGTCATTTTGACATTGAGACCCTGTATATCCGGATGAAAAATAACAAATACAGGGTGAGTCGTGCCACGCTTTACAATACCATTGAATTGTTATTGAACTGTAACCTGGTCTCCAAGCATCAGTTCGGTAATAATTGTGCCCAATTTGAAAAGTCTTACAAATTTAAACAGCACGATCATTTCATTAGTCTTGATACCGGCAAGGTTGTTGAATTCTGCGATCCGAGACTCCATGAAATCCAAGCTGGTGTTGAAGAACAACTGGGCGTAAAAATCACCCACCACTCTTTGATTTTTTACGGTCATTTTCGCGAATTGACCAATGAGGCCGATTTACCACAAAATTAGAACATACTATAGCGAATGAAGGCAGATATTATTTTAGGCCTGCAATGGGGCGATGAAGGGAAAGGAAAAGTTGTAGACCTTCTCACTCCTGAATATCAGGTTGTTGCACGTTTCCAGGGAGGGCCCAATGCAGGTCATACAATTGAAACAAACGGGTTTAAGCATGTTTTACATTTAATCCCTTCCGGCATTTTTCATCCGGGCATTAAAAACATCATCGGAAATGGAGTGATCATCGATCCTTATTTACTGATGAAGGAAATTGAAGGCTTACGTCAGAAGGATATTTATCCTGAAAATCATTTATTTATAGCCAGAAAAGCGCATTTAATTCTGCCAACACACCGTTTATTGGATGCCTGTCAGGAAATGGGCCGAAAAGATCAGAAGATTGGTTCTACGCTGAAAGGTATCGGCCCTACCTATACTGATAAAACGGCACGCCAGGGTCTTCGGATCGGAGAAATTTTCACCGAAGGTTTTGATGCACATTATCAGCGACTGAAACAAAACCATCTGAAGTTCATGACCATGCAGGATTTCAATGCTGATGAAGCGCTGATTGACGGCATGCCTTTTAAAACCTATGAGAACCTGTGGTTTGAAAGTCTGGAAGCTATTCGTAAATTGCAATTTGTTGATTGTGAGTATTTTATCAATGAACAGCTTGATCAAAACAAAAAGGTTTTAATTGAAGGTGCACAGGGTACATTGCTTGATGTTGATTTTGGCTCCTACCCTTTTGTCACCAGTTCTAACACAACAACAGGAGGCGTACTTACAGGATTAGGCCTTTCACCACAGCGGATCGGTGAAGTGTTTGGCGTATTTAAAGCCTATTGCACCCGTGTTGGCAATGGACCGTTTCCAACCGAACAGGACAATGCAATTGGTGAAAACCTGCGTCAGCTCGGTCGCGAATTCGGTGCAACCACCGGAAGACCGCGTCGTTGCGGGTGGTTAGATCTGCCTGCTTTGCGGTATGCTGCCATGATTAATGGTGTGACCCAGCTGGTGATGATGAAATCGGATATCCTGGGCGAATTAGATGAGATCCCCGTTTGTGATGCTTACCAGACAGAAAATGGTTTGACAACCACGATCCCGTTTGATATGGCAGAAACACCACCAGTACCGCACTATGTAAACAGGCCGGGCTGGAAACAGGATCTGAGCATCATTAAGACCATCGAGGAACTCCCTGCCTCATTCATCGATTACGTGCGATATATCGAAAATAATTGCGGAATCCCGGTTAATATTCTCTCTGCCGGACCGGAAAGAAATCAAACTATTCGAAAATCTACTTACATTTAAATTTAGCAAAATAGTATGAAACTGCGACTGCTATTCCTGTTGAGCCTTCTTACCTTGCTTTCGTATGGGCAGAACTCAAAATCTGACACCATCCCCCAACTCATTCAAAAAGCATTTGAAAAGGAATATCCTGATTCGAAAGCCAAATCCTGGGAAATTGTAAAAAAGGTCTATTATGCCAATACCAAGATTGACGGCCAGGATGCCAAAGTAAGCTTTTCATCCGATGGAATGTGGATTGAAACGGTTTATAAAACCAATGAAAAGGAATTGCCCGGAAGAATAGGAACTTATCTTGGCAATAACTTTGCTGCATACAGAATTCTTCGGGCCGAATATACCGAAAGCAAAAACAACGGGGCATTTTATTACATCCAGATCAACAAATCCGGACAGGAACCTGATGCAGAATTGTTTTTCGATGTTTCGGGTAACTTCATGAAAAAGAATGAGTTTCATCCGATTGAACAGGCTATTTCCACAGGTCGGGAAGCCGCTGAAGCCCGAAAAGCAGCTGAAGAAGCCGAGAAAAAAGATGCTGCTGAGCGCAGAGCAGCTTTGCTGAAGATGGATCGTACTGTTTATGAAAATGAATTGCCTCCGGCAGTTTTGAATAATTTTAAAAAGAAATTCCCGAAAGTTGAAGAGTCACACTGGGATTCACTGGACAACATCTATTCTGCTCACTATGAGATTGAAGAATTAAAAAACAGAGTTGATTTTAATCCGGCAGGCGACTGGCTTGCCACCATGGAAGAACTCGGTGATGATCAGTTGTTTGCACCGATAGGCAAGTACATCGAAGACAACTACCCGGAACTGAAGTTTCAGACCTGCGAACGGACCACCAAACGTGACCGAAGCGTTACCTGGTACGTTGAAATGGTGAATAAAACTAAGAAAGGGGAAGACCCTCTTGTCACAAAGTTATATTTTGATAAAAGCGGAAAATTCATAAAAGAGGAAAGGCCGAAAGCCGTTGTCAGTGATACTGATAATGAGCCCGATATCGTGGCTGATCAGAACGATGATGATGACACCGAAGATGTGGGTGTTTCCGGTGAAGATGCACCCGCCAATACCGGAGAAAAGGTTAAGCCGAGTGAACTCCCGTCAGGTATCCAGAAATATGTTGCTGAAAACTATCCCGGATGCAAAATTAAAGAAGCCACCTTCGATGATTATGATCAATATGGCATTTCATACCAGGTTATCGTACGCAAAGAAGGATTGAATCAAAAGGCCAATGAGTTGTATTTCAGCGACAAAGGCGTGTTACTTTTCGATCCGAATCCTCCGCTTGAAAAAGAAAAAAAAGCTGTAAAAGCCGCCCCGGCACCAAAAAAAGAAAAGAAAGTTGAGGTAGAAGAAGAAGAAGAAGAGGAAGAAAAACCTGCATCCAATGCCTTTGCAGCCCGCGAAGACGATGTGCCTGTTGTGATTATGAAAAGTTTTAAAAAACGTTTCCCAAAAGCAGAAGAAGCTGAGTGGTATGAAAATGAAGGCAAGTTTGAAGTTGAATTCCTCAACAATGACACCAAAACGAAACTTGGATTCGGCGCGGATGGCATGGTATTGGTTACCAAAACGGAAATGGATCCCGGAACGCTGATGGGTCCGATCGTGCGCCATCTGGATGAGAATTACCCGCAATATAAAATCAGTTATGCTGAAAAAGTAGTTCGTAAAGACCGGAATAATTATTTTTATATCGAGCTGTTTACCAAAAAGCGCAATGTACAGCCTTCCAATGTTCAGGTTTACTATGACAAAGTTGGCCGGCTCATGGAAGTAGCTCCTGAATAAGCCGAACACTCCATGAAATTTGTCTTCAGGCTGATCCTTGCCTCGGTATTACTGTCATTGAACGGATTAGCACAAAACACCACCAAAGTTTTACTGCAACAGGCTGACAATTTAAAGTACAATAAAGACCTGGGCGAAGATCTTCGCCGGGTAATCGGGAATGTTATTTTTGAACATGACGGAGCACTTCTCTATTGTGATAGTGCCTATTTCTATGAACTGGCAAATTCTGTAGAAGCCTTTGGGGATATCCGGATTAAGTCGAGTGATACGCTGAATATTTACGGTGACAAGCTTGTTTATGATGGCAACACACGGATAGCCGATTTGACCGGGAATGTGAAACTGGTTGATAAACAGACCGTTCTCAAAACTGAGCATCTGATTTACGACCGCAATCTGAACATCAGCTATTATAATAGTGGTGCACGTATTACCAACAAAGAAAACAAACTCACCAGTATCATCGGCTATTATTACACATCCCGAAAGGAGTTTTTCTTTAAGGAACAGGTTGTATTGGTAAATCCTGACTATACGATGAAATGCGACACCCTCTTATACAACACTTTAAGCAGAACATCTTTCTTCAAGGGTCCAACCACGATTACGGGGAAGGAAAACAATATTTACTGTGAAAATGGCTGGTATAACACGCGACTTGACATTTCACAGTTCAACAAGAATGCGCGGCTCATCAGCAACGAGCGTATTACCGAGGGCGACAGTCTGTATTACGACCGCAACCTGGGGATAGGCAAGGCATTCCGCAATGTAACGATACGTGATACCATCAAGAATGTCATTATCAAGGGAAATAAAGCCTGGTATGATGAAAAACAGGGGTTTGCCATGATGACAGACAGCGCACAGTCGATCATGACTGAGAAAAACGACAGTCTGTTTCTGCACGGCGATACCCTGTATGCTGTTTTTGATACAGCCACGCAGGAAACCCGCGATGTGAAAGCCTATCACGGAGTGCGTTTTTACCGGACGAGTATGCAGGGGCTTTGTGATTCACTCATCTATAAATACAGCGACAGTACGCTCTGCATGTATCATAATCCGGTTGTCTGGGCCGAAAGCAATCAGCTTACTGCCGATTCGATCCGGGTGTGGATAACCAACAATGAACCGGATTCGATGATGTTATACAATACATCTTTTATAGTTTCCCTGAAAGACAGTCTTCAGTTCGATCAGGTGAAGGGGAAAAATATGCGTGGCTTTTTTAATGACAATCAGCTTGTTCGGGTAAATGTTCTGAGCAATGCTGAAACCATTTATTATGCAAAGGAAGATGACGGCGATATGATCGGGATCAATTTTGCTGCGGCATCGGAGATGATTATCACATTGAAAGACAAGAAAATAGAACGAATCAAATATCTTACAAGTCCGGAAGCAACACTGCGTCCGGAATCGGATGTTGTTCCGATGGAGCGTAAACTAAAGGGGTTTGAATGGCTGGAAACGAAGCGGCCGGTATCTCCGATTGATATTTTCAGACGCTAATTATTTTTCTTTGGCCGGTGTAGCCTTATACTTCGCCGGACTGGAGCCAAATACTGAAAAATGGACATAGCGCTTGGGATTCAGTCGCATATCTTCGAGCAATAAATCGAGCTGGCGGGCTGATTCGGTCAGTTCCTTGTGCAGGCTGTCGGAAGCAATAAGTTTACCGACTGTTCCATTTCCCGACTGTATTTTGGTCATAATATCAGAGGTTTTGGCCAGGGTTGTATTGAGATGTTCAATGGTTTCTGAGATCCGGATCCGGGCGAGCGTATCGCTGATTGAAGAGAAATTTGCGAGGATATTGCTGATTTTCTGATTGTTATTTTTCAGGTTGGCGGAGATTGCTTCTACATTACCAACGATCAGCGAAATTTTACCACGTTGTGCCGACATGAGGGTATCCAGATTCCCGGTGGTACTTTCGAGATTGGCGATGGTATTTTTGATGCTGAGGAAACTCATTTCGAGATTCTCGCGGGTTTTCTCATTGAACACATAGCGAATCACGGTCATGGCTGAATCGATCGAGAGCATGAGTGCTTCTGCTTTGGTTTTGAGCGGGAGAACCTGTCGGTTAACCTCTTCCTGTAAGGAAACCTGCACTTCGGATTTCAGGGTATCTCCAACTTTTGCAAGGGTTGTCGAATTACCCAGAACCAGTTCAATCGCTTTGGAGCCCATCAGATCCGAACTGTATATGCGGGCGATTGTATTGGATGGAACAGGAATAGAATTGGTGAGTGCAAATTCAACCAAAATACGATTGGACCCATCTTCCATGAAGCCAACTTCCTTTACCAGACCCACTTTTATCCCGTTGATAAAAACCGGATTAGAGGCTGTGAGGCCGTTTACCAGAGGATAAACAGCATAAAACTCGCGTTCCTGCTGAAAAACATCTTTTCCTTTCAGAAAATTGAATCCCCAGATAAAGAATGCAATGGCAGTAACGGCAGTAATTCCTAATTTTATTTCCCTGCTGATTTTCAAGGTGTGTATTTTTTTTTGCAAAGATACGCTAATTCGCACTTAATTTTTTAGCCTCCTCCAGACTAATCCGGTCGTTACCCAGAAAAGGAACAATGAAGGCATCCTTAAAGCCTTTCGACATCAGTTTTTTCTGTAACTCCAGGGCTTCATCCATGCTGGAACATTCGCCGGCAGTAAACTTATAAACCCCTTTATGCATATAGTGCCAGATGTTTTTTTGTCCTTTAAAAACAGGATTTCCTTCTTTCAGTAATTTATCGGAAGAGGCAATCTGAATCCGGTATACCGGCTTATTATTCAATGGTTTATCCTGTTTGTTCTCTTCAGACTTTTCTTCAGTCCGGATATTGGTAATCCCCTCCTGACCGGCATTTTTATTGATTTGCCGGATTACGGTTTTGGTGCCGGCTTCATTTGAATCCTCTTTGGGTACATATTGAGGCGGCGGCTGACTGAGCAGCGGCACATTCACGCCATCAATCCCTTCTTTGTATTCGCGGAAGGCCAGAAAAACGGAATAGGCAATTTGTTCCTGACCGGTCTGGGTTGCCAGGAACCGTTCATCATCCGGATTGCTTAGAAAGCCCGTTTCTACAAGAATCCCGGGCATGGTTGTTTTGTAAAGCACCCAGAAACCGGCTTGTTTCACACCGCGGTCACCCAATTTCAGGCGTTCTTTAAACTGTTTCTGTACCTTGCTGGCCAGATCGAGGCTCTGATCCAGATAGCTGTTCTGATACAGTGAGAAAATAATGGTTGCTTCGGGCGATTGGGGATCGAAGCCATCATACTGATTGTAATTGTCTTCCTTAAGAATCGCTGCATTTTCTGTTCTGGCAACTTCAAGGTTCTGGGCACTTTTGTGTAAACCCATTACCCATGTTTCGGTTCCTTTGGCCTGCGGGCTCTTCGTTCCGTTGCAATGGATGGAGATAAAAAGGTCGGCATGATTCTCATTGGCAATCTGAGCCCGTCGGTACAATTCGATAAAAACATCTGTGGAGCGGGTATAGATTACCTCCACATCTTTAAAGTTTTCATTGATATATCGACCGAGTTTTAAAGCAACACCCAGCGCAACATCCTTTTCCTTAGCCTTTTTACCAACGGTTCCGGGATCTTTTCCTCCGTGGCCGGCATCAATCACCACTTTTCGCAGGCGCTTCTCCTTTGGAGGCTGATACGCAGAAGAAATAAGGAAAAGCATGACCAATAATGTCCTGAAAACTATACTAAAAATCATACTTTTATTGAAATTCCGTTGCATATTCACACCTGATTAAACGAGGATGGGTATTTTATCGTTTATTTTCCTGAATTTTGCACTTTCTTCTGAAAAATCCGGAAAGAAAATGCATCTTGTCAAAATTACCTCATAAATCAGGCCAACTAAACCCTTGTCGCTCAAATTATCAACAATATACCTGTTAAGAACGAGCATTTTGTGCTTCATAGCTGCTATTGTGCATGGTAGTTATGGATATGCGCAACAAATAACGAACGCAAAGCAGGATACTGTAGTACTTCAGGCCGATACTATTTCTTTGCCCGTTAAAAAATCAGGCAAAAAAAATTCGTTGAAGTCGAAAGTGAAATATCTGGCCAAGGACTCTCTTTCCTTCGATATCAGCGGACAGAAAGTGTATTTATATGGTAAGGCAGAACTTTATTATGAAGACATCGTTCTGAAAGCCGATTACGTAGAGATCGATTTCAAGAACAATATTGTTGTGGCCCGCGGATTGCCCGATTCAAGCGGTGCTATACAGGGAACGCCCGAATTCAGTGAAGGAAGTCATACATTCCGCTCCAAAGAGTTGAAATACAACTTCGATACAAAAAAAGGAATCATTAAAACTGTGATTACCAAGGAAGGGGACGGGTATATTCATGGCGGGACCATTAAAAAGCTGGACGGGGATATCATGAATATCCGCACCGGGAAATATACCACATGCAGCCTCGATCATCCGCATTTTGAATTCCGTTTCAATAAATCAAAGGTTATTCCGAATGATAAAATTGTGACCGGACCGGCTTTTATGACCATCGCTGATGTTCCCACTCCCCTCTTTATTCCCTTTGGTTTGTTTCCTAACCGCAAAGGGCAGCGCAGCGGTATTCTGCTTCCAACCTATGGAGAATCAGCCAGTCGCGGATTCAGTTTTGAAAACATGGGGTATTACCTGGGGATCAGTGATTATGTAGATCTCGAGGCCAGGGCCGATGTGTATACACTCGGGAGCTGGGCCTTAAAAACCGCATCACGCTATACCAAACGCTACCGTTACAGTGGTTTCCTGAACCTGAGCTATTCGGTGAATAAACTCGGGATCGAGGGTTCGCCTGATTACAATAAATACAGTGATTTTTCGATCCGCTGGACCCACAGTCAGAGCGAAAAGGCCTGGCCAAACAGCCGCTTTTCCTCCAATGTTAACATCATGAGCAGCGGATTCAACCAGTTTAACCCTGTGAATACCAATGCCTATCTGTCGAATACCTTTTCTTCATCCATTTCCTATCAAACAAACTGGAACGGCAAGTACTTTCTGAATGCCGGATTAAACCACAGCCAGAATACACTGCAGAAAACCGTTTCTGTAACCCTGCCTGATCTGTCGTTTTCGGTAAACCGCTTTTTTCCGCTGGCCCGGAAAAAGAGGACCGGACCTCAGGCCTGGTACGAAAAAATCAGTGTAAACTACAATGCCGGAGCCCAGAATTCGCTGAACACCTACGACAGTCTCCTGTTCAAACCCGAGACCATAAAGGATTTCCGCAACGGAATGCTGCACAACATCAGTGTTACCAGCCCTTTGAAGGTGATGAAGTACTTTATTCTCAGCAATTCCATTGCTTACAAGGAACGGTGGTACAGCCGGAAAATTTCCAAAGATTTCATTTCAGATACAACCTTCATCGGACAGGATACTATCCTGCCGCATGTGGATATTGACACGACCAGTGGTTTTTATGCGGTGCGGGACATGAGTTTCTCGACCTCCCTTGGAACAACGCTTTACGGGATGGTGCAATTCAAAAAAGGCCCGTTGAAAGCAGTACGTCATGTGCTTACTCCTTCAGTCAGTTTTAGTTATGCACCCGGCTATGGATCAAGTCGTTACAAGTATTACGATACCTATACCGATACTGCAGGCAAGGAATTCCGCTATTCCGGATTCGATGGATCGCTTTACGGGACACCACCGGATAAAGAAAGCGGGCGGGTTGGATTAACACTTTCGAACAATCTGGAAATCAAGGTCAGAAGCAGTAAAGATACGGTGAGTGGCTTCAAAAAAGTGGCTATAATTGATAATCTGACCTTTTCGGCTTCCTACGATTTGGCGAAAGACAGCCTGAATCTTTCACCCTTTGCCCTGTCGGGTCGTACGCGGCTGTTTAAAAACATCGATATTTCCTATGCCGGCACCTGGGATCCCTATATCCTCGATTCGACCGGTACAAAAAACCTGAATCGGTTCGAATGGGAGGAGAATAAACGTTTCGTCCGGCTTAAAAACACGACCTGGAATCTGAGCATGAACTGGAATCTGACTTCCGGATCCAAAAACAAAAAAGGCAAGGAAAGTGAAATCAAAAAACCGGCTTCGGTTATGAATACCGGCATGGACGAATTCAATCCGGTACGCGGCACCGAGGAGGTGGTGGATTTCAACATCCCCTGGAGTCTGAATCTTTCATACACCCTGGCTTACAATGTGAATGTGACCTATCCGTATCTGGTCAGGACCACCGATAATAAGGTCATCCAGACATTTAACTTCAATGGCGACCTCAACATCACTGCTGCCTGGAAAATCGGGCTGCGTTCGGGCTGGGATTTCGAAACCAACAAACTCACTTACACCAGCGTGGATATTTACCGTGACCTGCATTGCTGGGAAATGCGGATGAGCTGGATTCCGATTGGTTTCCGCCAGAGCTGGAATTTCACGATCAATGTAAAATCCTCTGTATTACAGGATCTTAAGCTGAA
>CAYLTH010000042.1:0-4360 GCA_964386485.1 uncultured Bacteroidales bacterium
TCACGCGTCACGCGTCACGCGTCACCGAAGAAGAAACCGCAAGGCTGCCGGAGTCTGATTACGCCAAAACCCCCAATTATGGCCTTCATTATTTCGATTTGCACGATGCGTAAAGCCTTTGGTTTCCAGAATGGTTTTCAGCGAATCGAACATGGGTTTCAGCATAGCCATATCGTATGTTCCACTGTCGAGATAGACCCGAAGGGATGTGTTTTTTGAATTTTGGAAGGCCTTCTGAACATTTTTTTCGATGTTGGACGAATGAGCTGCAACCCGCCCGAAAACGGAAGGATGGTTTACTGCGATCCACAATGCGCTGTTACCTCCGTTCGAAATTCCGGCAATGACATGGTTGGCAGGACCCTGAATAATCCGATACTGTTTATCCAGTATGGGAACCAGTTCGTTAATAACATAATTCGTATAGGCTTCCTGACGATTGCCGGAGTACTCGGCATCGCGTTTTACAGGATGGATAAACACCCCAATAACCGCTAGTGATCCGGAACCCGCTGCCATCCTGTCGAGTACAGGTTTAATAGTTGCAAGAGTCAGATAATCCGGGCCATCGTTGAATAAAACAACAGGATACTTCATGCCTGAACCGGAATAGCCTACAGGTAAATAGATCGTTACTTTACGTTGTTCTTTCAGTTCTTTGCTGTAGAAGGTAGTGTCCGTGAGCATTCCCTCCGGAACCGACGACATTTTTACGGTTTCGATAGCCGGAGAATACCGGGGCATGCGGATTTCTGAATTGGTACCATATCCCCCCGTAGCCGTGGATGGATTCAGGCTGTCGAGTATATATTCCTTCCCATTCTTTACGATTTTATACTCAAAACGTGCATCCGCCGGAAAATGTGCTTTCAAATACCATAATTCGGTACCCTGTATCCGTGTCATGTGCATACCCGGTGCCCAATTGGTGGGATCTCCGGCAATGGCTGCTGTTGCTGATTCACTGAAGCACAGGAACCAGATGGTGGTATCATTTTCAATCACCGGGTTTTGCGGCCTGGACAGGCGAAAGCTGTCGACCTGAATTTTTCGCTCAGCCTCAGAACGGCTTTCCAGATCGTGTATGAATTTCGAAAGGTTTTGAGATATGCCATTCAAACTGAATATCACAGCTATAAACAATAACAGAATCAAACGTAATCGCGACATAGTATGATTTTATTTATTTTTCCCGGAAAGAAACCCTGTAATCTGATCGAGCGACAAAATGCTCAGCGCAGCATCAAGTTTAATGGCTTCTTTGGGCATCCCGAAAACGATGGAGGATTTCTCGTCCTGTGCAATGGTAAATGCGCTGTTGTTTTTCATTTCGAGCAGACCTTCTGCTCCGTCTTTTCCCATCCCTGTCAACAATACACCCATCGCATTTTTTCCGGCCACCTGAGCCACCGAACGGAACAATACATCCACCGAAGGTTTATGCCGGTTAACGGGAGGGCCGTCATGCAATTCAACAAAGTATTGCAAACCTTTCTTGTTGATTAACATATGTTTATTCCCGGGAGCGATAAACGCCATCGATCTTCCGATAAGATCACCATGTTCTGCCTCCTTCACCTGTATTTTGGATAACTGGTTGAGGCGGTCAGCAAAAGAACGGGTAAATACTTCCGGCATATGTTGCACAATCACCATTCCCGGACAATTTTCGGGCATAGCCTCCAAAATCTGACGGATCGCTTCTGTTCCTCCGGTTGATGCGCCTATGGCAATGATGCTGTCGGTGATGCTGCTGCCCGCCGGGATGGCTCTTTTTGGAAGAACAGCATCTGCCGTGAGTTTGGGTTTAAATGAATCAACAGCCTGGCTCTTGCGGCCAACCCTGGCCATGGCAGCCGCTTTTATGCTGTCGATGATCATATTGCGCGACAGACGCTGGTTGTCGGGGTGACTGAGATCCGGTTTTAACAGCACTTCTACAGCACCGTACTCATATGCCCGGATAGCCAGATGAGAATCTTTGGGCGTAAAACTTGAGATTACCACCACCGGAATGGGTTGCTGCGACATTATTTTTTTGAGGAAACTCAGTCCGTCCATCCGGGGCATTTCCACATCCACGGTGATGACATCCGGTAATTCGGTTTGCATTTTCTGAATGGCAAACAGCGGATCAGCGGCAACGCCCGTTACAAAAATGCCCGGATCACTCTCCAGTATTTGTTTGAGGGCCTGTCGTACAACAGCCGAATCATCGATGATCAGAACTTTAATTTTCGGGATCATGTTCTGAGGTTATTTGGCAGGAATTGGTGAAATACCTCACCCGTATAGGTGTCAAAAATAATTTTCCGGCCCTGATTTCCACCCACACTTGAAGCTACAATGCGGATTCCGGCAGATGCCAGCATATTCTGTGCCAGATCGATGTTGCGTTTTCCGATTCCGGCAGCCGGGTTGATCGAATACAGCACATTGGCGCCTCCAAAAATTTTGGCTTGCAGCGTCATGGTCTGACAACCCATCTGGTGCATGCGATCGATCAGCGCCTCAATGGCAATATTCCCATAACGGGGAGAGGCCAGTCCGCTTCCGTTCCAGAACGGCAGCATAAAATGATTGATTCCGCCCTGCCGTGTGAGAGGGTCATACAGGCATACGGCCACACAGGAACCCAAAACCGTTGTGATGCGATGCGGGTTCTTTTCGGCAAATAGTGCCGAAGGAAATAAAAAGTGCCGGCCGTATTCCATGGATATTAAAAAATCACTTCTTCACTAAAAAACGTTTCGTTCCCGGATTCTGAAACAGGATTTGATATATGGATTCCGGTTTCATGTTTCGGTAAAAAGACACGGAAAACAGAGCCTGTTCCTTTTTCGGATTCAATTTCAATGACTCCGTCCATCAGATCAACCAGTGCTTTTGTAATGGAGAGTCCGAGTCCGTTGCCACGATTGATAGAATTGATGCGGTTTTCGAGCCGTTTAAAACGATCAAATATCATATTCAATTCATCAGCATCCATTCCGTTGCCCTGATCCTTTACCTCGAGAGATAAGCCCTTTTCTCCATTTTTCAGCCCGATTCCTATGGTTGAATTCTCCCTGGTAAACAGCAAAGCATTGTTAAACAGATTGATGAAAATCAATTCGAATTTCTCCGGATCAGTTATCCAATCGCTTGAATTTTCGATCGAAATATTTACTTTAATCGACTTTTTTTGTGCATCATCGGTATAGGAATCCACAATCTGACCGATAATTTTATTCAGATCGGCAGGACGGTATTCGCAGGAAACCTCTCCGGCTTCAATAGCTGCAGCCATAAAGATATTTTTCAGCTGGAAATCGAGATGGAGTGCTTCACATAAAATGAGGCTGGTCATTTTCCGGATGGTTCCGAAATCGTTTTCTCCGGTTTTCAGAATACTGCGTGCCAGATTGGTTATGGCAGTAAAAGGGTTAACAATTTCGTTTGAGATATTCGAAAGGAAGTGACTTTTCAAGGCTTCACTTTCGCGCAGTTTCCTGTTTACTTCGAGCAGTTCATTGTTCAGTTCCTGTTGTTCGGCTAAGGAATGATTCAGCAGGGTATTTCGTTCCTGAAGTTCGCGGAGTAATCGTTCGTTGTCAAGGCTTTCCATAGGATTATTTTTTTCGGTAAACGGCAGGTCTGATCTGCAACAGCGGAAGATCAAAATTGGTTAAAGCTTCGGAATGTCCGGTCATCAGATATCCGCCCGGATGAATTTGCCGGCATAAGCGGTTAATGACGTTCAATTGGGTTTCGCGGTCGAAATAGATGAGTACATTCCGGCAGAAAATGATATCGAAAATTCCATAGCGGCTAATGCTGTCTTCGATCAGGTTAGCGGTATCAAAACTCACATTTTCCCTGATTTCGGGGACTATTCTTACCTGTTTGTTATCTTTATCTTTACTTCGCAGCAGGTATTTTCGTTTAAATTCCGGCGGGATTGGCTCTGACTTTGATTCGGTGAAAATGGCCATTTTGGCTTCCTGCAGCATTTTTGTTGATAAATCGGTACCGAGAATCGAGTAGCGAAGACTCGGATGATGTTCTCTGAATTCCTGAATTACCATGGCAATGGTATAGGGTTCTTCGCCGCTGGAGCAGGCTGCCGACCAGATCCGGAGCGGGTTTGTATTGTCAGAATCCACATACTGTGGCAGTATCGTGTTTTTCAGAAAATCAAAATGTGAAGGTTCTCTGAAGAATTCGGTTTTATTGGTTGTAATCCGGTCGACCATATGAATAAGTTCCGGATGAGGCGTTGCTGAATCAAAAACAAGATTTACATAGGCCGAATAGTCGCTCAGGTTGAGTTCTTTCAACCGGCTCTGAAGCCTGGATTGGACCATGATGCGTTTTTCGG
>CAYLTH010000042.1:4460-10786 GCA_964386485.1 uncultured Bacteroidales bacterium
TGAAAGAAAGAAACGACTTCATGAAGCTGTTCGGCCTGACTTTCCAATTCCTCGGCACTGGTTGCAATTTCTTCGGAGGAGGCTGCATTTTGCTGAACAACCTGATTGAGTTGCTGAATGGAGATATTGAGCTGACCCGCTCCGGTATTCTGTTCGGCACTGGCTTCGGAAATTTCCTGTACGAGTACCGCAGTTTTTTGTATCTGATTTACAAGCAATGGGAGCATACGTGCTGATTTATCAGCCTTTTCGACGCTGATCAGTGCCAGTTCGTTGATTTCTGAAGCAGCTGAACGGCTTCGTTCAGCCAGTTTCCTGACTTCGGCTGCCACAACGGCAAATCCTCTGCCATGTTCACCGGCCCGGGCTGCTTCCACTGCAGCATTCAGCGCCAGAATATTGGTTTGGTAAGCGATATCATTGATTAATCCGACCTTGCCTGCGATCTGCTTCATCGAATCAATGGTTTGTCCGATAATTTCCGCCCCTGTCTGTATATCCATGGCTACCTGACGGGCCATTTTCCCGGCCAGCGCCGAGTTTTCGGAGTTTTGCCTGATATTGGCGGTCATCTGTTCGATAGAGGATGATGCTTCTTCTGCTGCAGAGGCCTGTTCGCTGGCTCCCTGAGAAACCAGCTGGGAACTGTGACTGAGCTGATGGCTGGCAGCCGTAATATTCCCGGCACCGGTCATCACATTTTCGACCACATTTCGCAGGCGCAGGATCATTCTTCCCAGGGCTTGCGTCAGTTGTCCCATTTCATCTTTACGGTTTGCCTCCCGGCTGTCGAGCTCGATTTCAAGATGTCCTTCAGAAAGGGATTCTGCAATCTTTACGGCTCTGTTAATGCCTTTTTTAATGGTCCGGGTGATAACAACAGCAAAAGAGATACTGATGGCCATTACCAGAATAATTAATACCAGAAGGCTGGTATATAACCAGGAAAGATCTTCAGTAATTTTCTTCATATCATGCTCGCGGATGGCGTTGTTCAGTTCATCAACACGCAGATATGACTGAGCCAGTGTTTTTTTGATGATTTCCTGCCGCGAAGTCAGTTCGGCAAATGAAAGCAGATATTCATAGTACAGGGTAAGATCCTCCCGTTCATGGGTAAAGTCATCATCCTTCAGAAAAAAAGAGGCTTTTTCCATCAGAATTCCAACGTTTTCGCGAATAATTTCATCTTCGGAAAGCAGAAATTTTTTCGCCTGAAGCCGGGCTTCCATCAATAGTAAAGCAGCTTCCTTCACATTGGCATCCCTCGATTTATCGAGTTCCCCGGATAATCTGTTCCCCAATTCATCCATTTTCCGGTTCATGGTAAGCTTTTGGTTCTGTAATTCTACATAATCTGTAAAATTCAGCTCATATTGTTTCACCATTGACTGGATCCCGGCAAGCATATCAAGAATATCAGAATCTGTAACCTGAGTATTTAATTGTTCAATACGAACATAAGTATTCTGAATGTGTTCATGAACATTTTTTACCATGGCAGGCTCGCTTTTCAGCTGATATTCCTTTTCATGTTCCCGGGCATACTGGATTTCTGAAATGATAGCAATAGTCTGGATGTTTTGTTCATATTGAATTTTCATCTTTGAAATACCATACAAACCCAGAAAAACAATTCCGGATGTAAAAACGAGTACCAATCCGAAAACCAGTGCCAGTTTTAATCCCAATCCCCAATGTCTATAATTGATTCCCATTGTATTATTCTGTTATTGGTGAATTTGTTTCCGGATTAACTTCTCCCTGCATATCTTCTCCGAGAAATAGCAGTTCATCAGACGAAAACAGGGTATCAACATCCAGCAGAATTATAAACCGCCCGTTATATTGAATAATCCCTTTAATAAAATCGGCTTTGTATTTGTTTCCCAGTCCCGGAGGAGGGAGAATGCTGTCGGGTTTTACTTCGATCACTTCATGAACAGCATCCACCAGAATCCCCACATTGAGCAGGTCATTTCCAAATAAAACTTCCATGACAATGATGCAGGTATTCCGGGTATCAGGAGTGGCTTCAATTCCAAAGCGGATCCGGCTGTCGATTACCGGAAGAACAGCTCCCCGAAGATTGATGATGCCAAGCATGAAAGGCGGACTTCCCGGAACACGGGTTATCTTTACCAGATCCAGGATACTCAGCACTTTATCAACATTGGCAGCAAATAATTCATTCCCCACTTTAAAGGAGAGAAATGAATGCATATTTTGATTTGAAAGGTCTTCCATACTACTATCATTTAAGCAATTACAACACCCGGTATTCCCGAAAACTCACTGATCATCCGATGCAGGTCTAACACCAGCGCCAGTCCTCCATCCCCCAGAATTGCCGCTCCGGAGAACATATTCAGATCATGAAATACCCTGCCAAGAGGCTTAATTACAACCTGGTATTCACCGATCACCATGTCTACAGCCAGTCCGACCTGTTTCCCCGCATAATTTACCAGGATAACTTCTGAATGACCGGGTATTTCACCCTGACAATTAAATTCCCGGCGAAGGTTGAAAAAAGGTATTTTTTGTTCGTCAACGGTAACAAGTCCTTTGTAAACCTGTTGAATTTCCTCCCGTTGCATGACTACTATTTTGCTGACGAATTCGAGTGGAAGGATAAAGCGTTCGCCGGCTACATCCACCAGTAATCCGTCAATAATGGAAAGGGTCAGCGGTAATTTCAGCATAAAAGTTGTGCCCTGTCCGGGAGCAGAGTCCACTTTGACTTCACCCCGTATTGAGCTGATCTTTTGCCGTACAACATCGAGTCCGACTCCGCGTCCTGAAATGGCACTGACTGCCGAAGCTGTTGAAAATCCGGGCTGGAATAATAAATCGTAGGTTTCTTTTTCGCTGAGTTCCTTGTCTTTTGTAACGAGTCCCTTTTCCCGGGCTTTGGTGAGTACCTTTGAACTATTGATTCCGGCACCGTCGTCCGAAATTTCGATACATACATTGGGCCCCTGATAAAACGCCCTCATCCGGATAACAGCTATTTCAGGCTTCCCTGCTTTCATACGTTCTGCAGGCAATTCAATTCCATGATCCATGCTGTTGCGGATGATATGAAGCAGCGGATCTGTAATTGTTTCGATAATGGTTTTATCGAGTTCGGTATCGGCACCTTCTGCAATAAAACGAACATTTTTGCCGGTATCGGCACTCAGATCCCTGACCAGGCGCTGAAAACGGGTTACAATACTCTGCAAAGGCACCATACATATATCGAAGGTGGTATCGCGTAACTGACGGCTCAGTTTATGAAGCGATTCGGCCAGATTCGTAAATTCATTGTTGGGGGTTTCTTCAGCCATCAGATCCAGACGAGCCTGTAGCGTAACAAGTTCACTCACCAGATTCATCAGCTGATCCAGTTTTAAGGAAGAAACACGGATCGTGGAGGAAGTATCCTGCACAGCCTGCTTTGCAACTGGAGAATCTTCCTGCAGTTGTTCTTTTACCGGGATAATTTCCATTACAGCTTCTGTCGGAGTAACAGATTCCCTGCGGGTAATGCTTATTTTTGAATCTTCTTCAATAAATAAGAATACATCTTTAATCAGGTGCTCCGAATGAAGGGTCTTCAAATCAATATTCCAGGCAGAGTAGCAGTGATGTACATCCATTTCTTCGAGCAGAGGAATTGCAAGCGGGATCCATTGAATGGATGCTTCTCCCAAAGTACAAAGCTCATCGAGCATATATAAGGGGTTATTCCCTGTTTTCAGAATATCCGGTCCGGGTTCAAATGAAATCCGAAATTGTTTTTCAGTCTGGTTGTCATCATCGTCAGGGTCCGGGTCAGGATTAAAAACCTGCTGTGATTGGGGGAGTTCCTGCATGCCGGTCTGGTCCAGGATTTTTGCCTTCAGCTCGCGGGTTTGGTCGATCAGAGATTGTTCAGGATCAGAACCCTGAATGAGGAGCTTTCGGATAACATCAACGGACCTCAGGGTAAGATTAAGGATTTGCGGACTAAGCCGGAATCGTTGCCCGCGAATTTCTTCATAAACTGTTTCGAGTCCATGTGTGAATTCGCTGATCAGATCAAAACCAAACATACTTCCCGAACCCTTCAGCGTATGCAATGCTCTGAATATCCGGTTTATAATATCGGGATTATCCGGATTCTCCTCCAGCAACAAAAGGGAAGATTCCAGTTCCTCCACCAGATCCCTGGCTTCATCAATGTATTTATTTTTTAAATAATCGATCATCGGACAAGGGTTCGTATAATTTTTACAAGACGTTCGCGCTCAAAGGGAACAGTAATAAATGCTGTAGATCCCGCATTCCGGGCTTTCTGATATACTTCGGAGGTATCGCCCCCGGTGAGGAAAATGATCGGAATAAACCGGTATCGCTCATGCATCCGCACGGCTTTTGTCAGTTCATATCCATCCATTTCAGGCATATTGAGATCCGTAATAATCAGGTCAAAATGATTTTCTTCCAGCTTAGAAAGGGCTTCAACCCCGTTTTCAGCCAAAACACTGTCGAAGCCCTGGCTTTTTACAATATGCCGGATAAAGGCACTGACTGCCGGAGCATCATTTACGACCAATATTCTGGATTTTTCCACGGTTGATTTGTTAGGTGAATACTTTCCTGATTAGCGCAAAACGCGTTTTACTGCAACAATCAGTTTGTCGGGCACAAAAGGCTTCACAATCCAGCCTGTTGCCCCTGCCTGCTTGGCCTCTTCTTTCTTTTGAAGTTGCGATTCGGTGGTTAGAAATAAAATGGGAATATGTTTATTCTGATCCGATTTGCGGATTTCCCGGATAAATTCCATTCCATCCATTTCGGGCATGTATAAGTCGGTAATTACCATATCTATTATGGATTCATTGAAACGGGTCAGGGCATCTTTTCCATTAATTCCGCGGATGACATGATAGCCTTCCTGTTCAAGGGTGTATCCCACCACTTCCCGGATGCTTTCCGAATCATCAACAACGAGTATCGTTTTTGCCATGGGTTTGCTTGTTTTTGGGGGTTAATTAAATAAAGCCGGCAGATCAATTCCTGCATTTTTCAATAAAGATTCCAGCTCAGGATCAATCCGGATACTGCAGCTTGTTTTGATGCCTTTTTTTTCTGCCGATAACTGGAATGCATAGAGAATCTGTACAAACGACACATCTATTTTATCTGTATTCTGAATAATTACTTCAATGGTATGATAGGTATCCAGACATTCCAGAAAATGATCCCGGATCATTTCTGCCTGATTCATATCCAGGATCCCTTCCACTGTAATGGTTGCTGCAAATGGATTGGATGCTTCCTGTTTAATATCGATAAGGGCTGTATGCATATTCCCGGAATTAACGTTCGTTCATTTTGAAATAGGTCACCAGGTCTTTCAGCTTTTCGGCAAGGTCGTTAAGATAAGCGGCGTTTTCGGCGAAAATCCTTGCTGTATTGGTGTTTTGCTGGGTAACATTGCTAAGCTCCTGAATGGCCCGGTTTACCTGTTCGGCACCGGTACGCTGTTCTAGACTCGATGCCGAAATTTCCTGGACCAGAAGAGCTGTTTTTTCGATATCGGGGATTATTGTTCCCAGTTCTTCTCCCGATCGGGTTGCCATATTCACGCCTTTACGGGTTAATTCGGTGATCTCAATAGCGGCCAGCTGGGCTCGTTCGGCCAGTTTCTTAACTTCCGCTGCCACTACAGCAAAACCTTTTCCCTGGGCTCCTGCACGTGCAGCTTCAACGGCTGCATTGAGTGCGAGAATATTGGTTTGTTTGGAAATTTCTTCAATGATGAAAATTTTCTGAGCGATTGTTTTCATCGAATCCACCGTCGACAGCGTGGTTTCATAGCCTTTGCGGATTCCCTGAGCTGCATGGAGCGCAATAATTTCAGTTTGTTTCGAATTTTCACTGTTCTGCTGAATCGCTGCCACCATCTCTTCCATCGATGCCGAAATTTCTTCGGAAGAAGCAGCCTGATTGGAAGAAGCGGATGAAAGTAATTCGGCCGATGACATCAATTCTGTACTCGCACCCGAAATCTGGGTCGAACCAGCCATGATTTCGCTGATAATCTCTTTCAGATTAGCAGCCATTTCCTGCATGGTTTCAACCAATTCCCCAATTTCATCACGCTGATTGATATCCAGTTGGGTATCCAATTCTCCTCCTGCTATGGATTTGGCAAACTGAACTCCTTTATTAACCGGTTTTATAATGTTAACTGCAATCAGATACACAATGAAATACAACAAGACCAGACCAATCAGTCCAATGATCAGGCTGCGGTAAAAGATAGCATCGGCATTTTTCAGGATAACAGCCAT
>CAYLTH010000042.1:10886-25290 GCA_964386485.1 uncultured Bacteroidales bacterium
ACCCGGTTCAGGTCATTCTGGATCATGTTCCGGTATTCCCGGGTAGTAGTCCGGATCAGATCCCGTGAATTGTCCTGCGCCATTTTACGCATGCTTGTACTAACATAACCCAATGCTATGGCATAGATTATTGTAAAGGAAACCAGGATGGGAAGCAGGATTTTCCCTTTCAGCCTTAAGCGAAACAGTGTATTTTTCATACCATGGAATAACAATAACAGATTGTTATACTGATTTTTGAGTCTTTGGTTACAGAATCAGCTGAAAGTGCTTAATTTTGAACACTTAGCCATTGTGCCTTTTTCAGTGAAATCCGCTTCGATGAAATCACAAAAATTACTTCAGTTTACCCTTCTCATTGTATCGCCACTGCTGGCGTTCTTTTTCATCACTACATTGAGGCACCCGCTGATCTGCGACATGATGACCCAGGCTTTCCCCTGGCGCTATTACATTGGCGAATGCCTGCAAAACCACCACCTTCCTCTCTGGAATCCCTACCAGCATCTGGGATATCCTATCCATGCCGACCCGCAAAGCGGTGCCTGGTACCTGCCGGTATGGATCATCGGGTATTTTTGGGGATACAACATGGTATCGATTGTGGCTGAATATCTGTTTCATTTGATTATCGCCGGTTTCGGGATGCGTTATCTTGCCCGGCAGCTTAAAATCAGCGAATCTGTTTCCACCATCCTCGGAATTGCCTATGCCTGCAGCGGTTTCTTTGTCGGCCATTCGCAACATCTTCATTTTATGATCAGTGCAGCCTGGATGCCCTTTGTGATGGGCTCCTTCATTCGGTTTTCCGATACCCGGCAATGGAAAGATGCGCTCCTGCTGCCTCTTGTGCTCTGGTTGATGCTCACCGGAGGTTATCCCGGGTTTACGATCATTTTCGCATATTTCCTGCTCATTCTGTTGGGATGGCAGTATTGGAAGCTTTTGCGTGAAAAAGAGTTTGGACTGATTCGTCGGATCAGTCTGCAGTTGGCGGCCGCCTTCATACTCACCCTGCTTCTTTGTGCGCCGCTATTCGTTTCAATCGGGATTTCGATGCCGCAGATCACACGCGGTGCCGGAACCAGCCTGGCGCAGGCGCTGGTGTGCCCGTTTTCACCGCAGAGCAGCCTTTCTTTCCTCTTCCCGCTGGCAGCAGTGGGCGACATCGCATGGTTCAACACGGATTATTCCATGACCAATGCCTATTTCGGGATCATTCCGTTTATCTTCTTCCTGATTTCATTGCGGTTTCGGGATACTTCCCGCAAATGGCTTTTTCTCGGCTTTGCATTCTTCTGTTTTCTGGCTTCGCTGGGTGCCTATCTCCCCTTGCGTGAATTCATGTATCATTATTTCCCTTTGATGGATTTCTTCAGGATGCCCGGTATTTTCCGTGTATTTGTGATCATCGGATTTCTGGCCGGAGCCGGATTTGGACTCGATAAACTTTTGGATGCTGAAAACAAAGGAATCCTGAAGAATTTAAAAACCCTGCTTTGGGTTTTTCTGATAACCGGATTCGCCGCCTTTTTGTTCGCATTCTATAAAACCGAAGGTAATATCAGCGCGGTTTTTCATCAGCATTTTCTGAGTTTCCTCAACAAACCCGGCATTCCGGAGAATCTGCTGATCAGCTCCCTTTTGTTTTTACTCCTTGTTTGTATTACGCTGGTTGTGGTGTACACGGTTCATAAGCGTTCTGTGTTGCTGACAGCCCTCTTGCTCGTCACCACCGCGGATATGATCCTCACGGCCAATCTCAATGGCCCGGTTACCGTGTATTCCGAGCAGTTTAATGCCCGCGAAATGCGGAAAGAGATGAAAAAGCTCCCCAAAGGTTTCGCTGCTCCCCTTTACCGGCCGGTTACCCAAAACCGTGAAGGCGGATTGGGCATTCAGGCTTTGTATCTGAATATGAATTGCTTTTACAAACAACCTGCCTGGGACGGATACAATCCGTTTGCGCTGCGAAGCTATGAAGACCTTCAGTTTAAACGGGGTCCGGAGTTCGAAAAAACCATACTGCATCCTCCGTATTTCCTGTTGCATCACGACAGCCTTGTTCCGGAAATTACCGCTTTTACGCCCAATCAATGGTCGTTCAGTGTAAAGAGTCTGCAAAACGATACGTTCTGCCTGCTTCAGAATATGTATCCCGGCTGGGAAGTAAGCGTGAATGGAGAGAAACAAAACCCCTTGCTCTATCAGGGGACTTTTCTCAGCGTTCCCGTGGCAGCCGGAGAAAGCATGGTGGATTTCCGCTATCGGCCTCGCATGGTTATTTATTCTTTTTATCTCTCCTTGCTGATGCTGGTCGGGGTTTTGGGGTTGAAGATCATTTTTTCATTCTTAAAGCATAAAGGAAACCTGCGCACATTTTCCCAGGAATAAACAGCTACAACAGATTGGCTTCAATAGCTTTAACATAATTTCCGGGAGTCATTACGCCCAAATTGCTGTGTTTAAAATCCCGGACATTCCGTGTAATGATGAGATCTGTATGGCCATTTAATTCAGCAGAATAGTTCTGAATTGCATCTTCAAAATCTTTAAACTCTGATTTCAGAGCTTTTACAATACAATCCCGGTCGGTTGTCAGTACTTCAGTAATCAAGACCAATTGGGAGAGCTTTTCAATCACTCTTTCATGTGTTGCCGTTTGCCGTAGGAGATAGTAAACATTACTGATGATAACTGAGGTAATGACCCCTCGGATCTGCCCCGATTCGCATAGGGATAAAATTTTAGCTGCATCATCTGAAAAGGGTTTCCGGTCAAAAAAGAAATCCAGGATAACATCCGTATCAATCAGAACCCGTTTCATTTCGCAAGATGTTTTTCGGAAAGTCTTTTGGTGAGCTCCTTTTTATAATCGAAGTGATCGGGTGCTTTAAAAGATCCTTTCATTGACTTTACAATTGGAGTCAACTCTGAAGGTTTGTGAAAATCCTCTATTGTGATGGCTTTCAGATAGTTTTCAATTATATCGGATAAACTCCGGCCTTTTTCACGGGCATATTTTTTTGCCTTTTCAACAATCGTTTCTTCGATCGTTAAAGTTAATTTGGTATTCATAAGGCACGTGTGTTTTCGTTAAAATATATACGTGCAAATGTACAAAATAGTCTTCACGTTTTGCAAATTTTTGATGGAAAACAGCTGAATTTTACTTACGTATCTTTTTAAAATCGCTTAATGCCAGTTTAATGCTGGAAATCACGAGATCCGGATCATCTTTAATGTGACCATAATCCGGGTAATTCATCCGGGTCACGACAAGGTTTAAATGACGAAATGCGCTATCCGGCCTGTTTGCCTGATAAGCATAAATATTTATTCAATATTAACTCCCAGGGGTTCCGATAAATTGCTTTTGTGTCCGGATTTATCCACAGCCGTGAGCTGGTAATAATAGGTTTCGCCGCTTTTTAATCCGGTATCTATCCATTCATTTTCTGCTGCACTGCCGGCCCGAAGCTCATGGACCTTTTTATCGCTGCCGGTTCGGGTAATCAGGATATAGTCAATTTCCTGACCAACATATTCATCCCATTGAATCACCACCTGATTTCCGGTTGCAAACAGCTTTACATTGGAAGGAGGAAGCAGCACCTCTGCAGGAATTGGCAATCGTACTGCCTGACAGAAGGAACTGCGGATATCGGGTGATAATCCGACAGACCGGATCTCATAAACACAGGTGGTGCCGGGCCTGGCAAGGGTGTCGTTGAAATAATTATGCGTATAGGAACTGTTTCCGGGACTCAGCAATCTGCGTTCCTCAATCTGCCTGCCTTCGGGATCTTCCACGGAGCGGTAAACCTGATATCCGCTGATGTTTTCGTTGGTCACCATTACATCATCCCAGATTAACAGCACGGATTGGTCTGATTTCCTGGCGGAAAGCCCGGTTGGAAAGGGAATCCGCCCTGCCGGAATCTGGATGGTGGTGCGCGACGAAGGAGCACTGATGGCATAGCTTGTATTCACATCAGCCACGGCATAACTCAAGGTTCGGGTGGTATCACTGATCCCCAGGGTGTCGGAATAAAGTACCGTATTCTCTGAAGATGTGATCAGACGGGAGAATAAACGCAGCTCCCCGTCAAATCCATCGCCTTTGTAGAGATAATAGCCGTGTGTATCCTTGTCCTGCCTGTTCCAGCTCAGGTTTACAATGTTCCCCGATACAGAAGCTGTGATCCCGTTGGGAGGAAACAAATTGAGCTGATTGGCATGCAGCATGGCCGGGATCCGCGGTGTATGAAAGGATTTCTGGTAGTATCCGTTAAACTGGCACTGATAAAAATATCCGGTAACGGGTTCAACATTGATATCGGTATACGAGGTTTCAGTAGGGGAAACACTGGCAATAAGCTGATAGTCTCCGTCATAGGTTGTGCTTCGGTAAACATCTACTGAAATTACGTTTTTCGGATTGCTCAATGTCCAGCTAAGTTTAATGGCGCTCTCATCATTCAGACTGGCAGCATTGAATTCTTTGAAATAAGTGGTCAGTGATTTTTCAGCCACATTGCTCACAGAGATGGTATCGGAGGGAGTTCCGGTCAGGCCCATCAGATCGAAGGGAACCACAAAATAACTGTAAGCCATGTTATTCAGAGGACCATCATCGAGTACGGTCATAAAATACTTCCCCTCTTTTTTGGAGAAGATTTTGGGTGCCCTGATCTCCACAAAATCATTCCGGAAGAGATGCCCGCGGATGACTTTACAATCCTGCATCCGGTCGAATTCGACCACTTCAAAATCGATGCTGACATCTTTACCCGAAGCACGGTAACCAACCGATTTCAGTTTTGTTTTCAGGGGTTTGATTTCACTTGAAGCCCGCAACTCTGTTTCATTCAATGTCTTACCTGTTTTAGTATCAAATTTTACAACCCGGTAAAGATACTCCTGTCCGTCGGGTTTGCTATGGATAATGGCTCCCAAACCAAGGGCATAATAAAACAGGGGATTGGCGGCATCGAGGTAGAGCGAATCCACCGTACTCCCTTTTGCAGCCTTCTTCCAGGCATTCAGAATTTGATTTTCGGCAGGGAAATCCAGATGGGGCAATAGGGAAGCCGCCTCCATGATCCTTGTCCGGAATTCACTTTCGTTCTGAGGATAAGATAATTGCTGGATGCGCTGCCATTTCCCGCTTTTATCCCGGAGTTCAATCCGGTAAACAAATTGACGGGGAAACTCCTTTCCGGCTTTGATGTAAATGCCGGCCGGACCCGTGAATACAGCGGTGCCCTGACCATAAGTGGAACAAACTATTAAACTGATTATCAGGAGGGATATGAACCTTTTCATCTTCCGAAATTTTATATATTAAAAGCAGGTGCTGGTCGGGCACGGGTTATCGAGTATCGACATTTTGATTTCATTGGTTATGCTTCCCAATTTGACACTCACATCAACCCCGATGGTTTTGTTGAGCGAGAAGATGGTTTCACAGCCATTGAAGGGAATCGGAATACCCTGTGTAAAGGAAAGGGACAGGGAAGAACAAATATTCCCGTTTAACTGGAAGGCTCCATCTCCGACAGATGCGGTTACACGGCCTGCCAGACGGGCACCTCCCGTGAGATCCGTGCAGGTAATGGATTGCATGCCGACATCGATCCCGGAAGTCAGGCCGGCACTAAGGGTGGCTTTAAATCCATTGCTGAAATCGGCAAATACAGCGGCATCGACGGCAGGTAACTGGGTGCGTACATAAAATGCTACAACACCCAGATTCACATCTACATTCAGATCAGGGATGATGTTGTCGAATATTTTCTTACCGCTGAAGTAGAAGCCTTTGAGTTCGGTTGCATTGGCAAGCTGGCAGGGCATAGCCGGGGAGAACTGGGTAGCGGTTTGTTTGGCCGATTCGGGCAGATTGCTGGTCATCCCAATCAGAAATCCTGTTGCAAAACTGCCGACAGGGTTAGGTAATCCCTTTGCTTCACCGGCTCCGGCCATATACCAACCGGGACTCCCGACTGATATTTCAAGAGATCCTTTGATATTCACCGGACTAAAGAGGGGCATATCCACGGAGAGGGCACCTACCACCCGTTTCTCCGAAAAGATATAGCGGAAGGTCGTACCCGGCGGGGTAAAGGGAACATCTTTAACCTTCAGTTCATCCGGGGTTACATCCACATCACCCCGGACGGTGAAGGTCATTTTCGTAGTTTTGCCCTGATCAATCAAGGTGGAATCGCCCAGAATTTCTCCTGAAAAGCTCAACAAATTCCAGTCGTTACCCACTACTTTCATCCCGTTGAATTTTCCTGTCGCAAACTCTTTCTTCAATCTAAGCGTATGCTTTGCATTTAAGGGATACATAAAGTTTTCAAAGGTTTCGACTCGTTTGTAGCGTTGTTCATTAAACTGGGCATACAAACCATCAATCAGCAGGGTGCTCGAAATCGTATCTACAACACCGGGTTCCCGAACTGTTCCTTTCAAAGCAAAATGTTTATCACTGATTTCCGGAGTCCGGTTTTTGGCCTCAAATAAGACATATCCTTTTCCTTCAAAGCTGATGTTTACCGGATTAAGCGAAGGCTCCAGCGTGCCTCCTTTGTTTTTTATGATCAGTTCGGCGGCGATGGGGTTGATCCGGGGTGTTTTCAGGTCGAGTTCCCCGCTTAATGCAAAGTAATCAGGTCCGCTGAAAAAGGTTTGCGGGGTATAGATGCATACATTTTTAAGCACATTGGATTCCCGTTTAATACCGATCATTTTCTCACTGTTGCTCAGGAGGTTGATATATTCGACTTTAACAGTCTTTGACAGTACACCCGGAAGATCAATGGTTGCAGCGGGGGTTGTACCTTGTGGTACCAGGATCGATAGTTTCCAGTGCCCGCCCTGATCAATTCCACAGGAAGGATCAAAAAATAATTTGGGAACAGCATCCTGATGGATCGGTAAGGTGATCCCGGCTCCAATCGTTAACTCATTCATTTTGAAATCATCAAAGAAAAAGAGATCGGGCCGCAGGACAAATTTTCCGAACGGAATATTGATCGAGTTGGTTTTGACTACACAACTGCTTCCTTCCTGATCAGAAGCATAAATTCCGCCTTCATCAGGTTTGAATTTCCAGTTTTTGACTTCAATTTTCCAGGTTTCTAAATTGAATATCAAGGGAGTAGCTGAAGTATAGGAATGCAAGGCATTGTTATCAATCCTGAGTCCGGGGATGTAAAGCGAAAATGTATCGGGTGTAGCCTGGGGGAATTTACAGGCGACTTTGACATCCAGTGAAATGGCTCCGGAATTGGGGCTGATGGTAGATTTTACCGAATCCGCCTTTGCATCAAAACCAAGGAGTTTGAATCGGATGCTGTTCCCGTCTTTTGTGCAAAGAGAGTAACTGAGTGATTGAACATTCATACCCATGCTACCGGAGGTCGACCAAATGGATTTTAGTTTATTCTCCTCGCCACCCCGGAAATAAAATTCCCCGTTCGGGAAGTTCAGATATGTACTCGGGAAGTTGAAAGAATTATCCACAATACGAACCAGTGCATTTACCTGTCCATTCCCTCCCATTTTTTTAATCGTCAGATTTTCAGGAAAATAGAAGATATGCCCATTGATAATATTCATGGAAGAAGGAGCATGAACCAGTACATTGTACATTTTTGAGGCAAACTGCATCCGCAGCGAATTAAGTCCGGAGAGATCCAGTTCATCCAGTACAGGTTTTCCTTTTCCATCCATCGGATCCCGTTGTAATATAACATCCCTGATACGGGCCAGGGCATTGTTGGGATCGAGCCAGGTAAACAGCGAGGCCCCCTCCCTGAGGTTGACTTTCCCGGTAACTTTTACCCGGGTGCTGTCGGCATTCATGATAGCCAGAGTCTCGATGTCGAAGGGGAAACCAAATATATCCTCAATTTTCATCTTTGTGAACCGCTTCAGCGCAAACTGGACGTTCTGCAATTGGGGTTGTTGTAAGGATAAGGCCAGGGTTTTCACATCTCCGATTACAGTAAAGTTGGTGTCTAGTGTTGCAAATACTTTTATGCTTTGTCCGAATTTCAACGGGATCCCGCTCAGGGAGAAAGAGCCGTTTGTGAGAGAATGTGTGACCAGTTCGGGCAGACTGTCGGGGATGGTTGAACCGAATGAACTCTGGTCAACATAAATCCGCGCTCCTTTCACCGGGGTACCATCGAGTTTCACGTAACCGCTGATGGTTTTGCCTTGTTTCAGGTAAATTTTGTAGACGATGGTATCGATGGATTCATTGTTTTTCAGGTTAAATTCCTTTTGAATATAACCTTTGCCCCGCGGACCTTTAATATTGATGCGATAATTGTTTACAGAAACGTTCTCGAATACAAAATACACAGAAGCGCGGTAATCGAAACCACTGCCTGGCAGGGCTGTTGTGGCTGTGAGGTTTTTATCAATCAGGGTAACTGTGGCGCCAACGATCGGGGCTTTGGTATCGGCATCGGCCACATCAAAACGCATGCGGTGTTTGCGCTTAAACATCTTGATATAGCCCATGTTCACCACCCCGTTTTCCGGTATGTTTATTATAATGGTATCATTGAAATAAGCAGGATCATGGGGTATGATAATCAGTTTCTGATTATTTCCCGAAGCAGTGTAATAATAAAACCATCCCGAAGGCATCTCATTATCCCGGATATCTCCGTCGCCCACCTGAATATAGGCAGCCAGGGGCTTCCCGGTTTCATCCGTTATTCCTCCTTTTACCAGCGCATCTGGTTCCAGTAAAAATTCGCGGGCATACTGACTTCCGGAACGTGGCATAAGCCCGTTTTTTTCATCGGATTTATAACCCTTTTTAAAGATTTTCAGATTGTAATCTACATTCTCAGGCAGATTCATGGAAGAGGAAATCAGGTATTCAAATTTCCCGTTGGCATCCGATATTTTCCAGGGAATAATCAGGGTATTATTCAGTTTCAGCGATGTTGTCGCCCCCTTAATCCCTTTCCGGCTCTGACTGTCGACTACTTTTCCGGCGATACGCGGAGGCAAAGGATCGAGGCAGATGCGGTAGTTTGTATAGTCGATTTGCCCATAGATTTCCTCATTCCAATAAACAAGGTCTATCTCGGTTTTATTCTGATTGGTATATCCCGGACAATTAATGCTCACGATATAATCGTCATCGGTTTGCGACATAAACCCAGAGGGCTGATTCGGGTTTGTCTGGGGAGACCCACCTATGGTTTTAACTCCCTTGTAGGAATATCCCCGCAAATTCTCGATCCGCATTTTGTAAAACATGGTATTGTCATTCGGGTTGGTGGCCACCTGCAGGTAATAAGAGTTGGTTTCCATCAGCAGTTTCGGGAGAATGGCCAATCCATCGGCATCCGAAAAGACACTATCCACCCAATAATATTCCTTATCAAGATATTCTGAATTGTCGTAAGTATAATTGCCAAAAACAGGTTTTATCAATTTCTTTTTCAGATAGTTGCAATTTCCCTGATCGGCCGGTGCCAGCTTATCTATCTTTTCACGGAAAGCAATCAGGGCAATGCCCGGCAGTTTTTTTCCCGGATTGTCTTTATCGATCAGTGTGACCTTCAGTTTTGCCTCTCTGACCACCGCCATCAGATTTCCGGCCTGGATACTGCCAAAGGGCTGAACGATGATGTTGTTGTTCGGGGCATAATAATACCGCTTCAAACCATGATCAAACTGAACCCTGAAAACACGGGTCAACTCCCCGTTAACATGGTTGTTTTCCATGATGTAAACATAGGTGGTATCAACTACTCCCTTTTTATTCAGATTCACTACTTCCACGGAGAAATCACCGTTTGAATTGGTTTTACCGGTACCCACCGTCATTTCAAGGTCGGGAGGAATACTCGGGAATGTGCCATTATAGTGTTGTTTGGCTTCATTGATGGTCAGGTATTTACCATTCGATTCGAATATGTAATCCACAACAATTTTGAAAGAAGCATCCGGCATGGGGCGGACCAGATCTTCACCCGGCCATTTATACAGAATACGTCCGGTAATCAATGATTTGGGAGGTTCCGGGGAGAGAATCCGAATCGTATCTTTTACATCATAATGTGTTTTCGACCAATGGTGATAGGATACATTGACCAGCGAATCGAGGAGATTGAGGAAATTGGATGCCTGCGAACTCAGGGAGGTTTGATTACCCGATTGTAACTGCGAAAACTGACTCCCGCTCTGCTGAAACTGAAGGTTGGTATTCTGTTGCAGGATATTCCCCTGACCCAAACCCTGATACACGGCAGTATTCCCGGTATTAAACGTGTTTAAAGCATTGCTGAACTGAAGATTCAGGTTATTCGACAAGCCGAATTCGTTGGGAATAAACTTTATCGTTCCCACTTCGGTAACTTCATTATAGCCAGTCGAATCAAATACGACTACCGAATATTCATCCCCGTTCATCAGGTTGAGGGGCAGCCGGTCGAACTGTACATAATTACTTTTTACCTTTCCCGAGACCATTTCTACTATGGTTTTCGCCCAGGCTACAGGGGTGTTCTGATAATTAATCAGTCCATTCATCCCGTTTACATAACCTGTTGCATTCTGCATGCCTTCATTCACAGGCAGGTAGGCCGGTTTGGGTTTTTCCTTCCGGTAAAGTGCCACATAGTGATTGCGTACAGCCGCTTTTTTATCAAGCTCTGTCTGAATCATCGTACCGTTTTGCGGGTTTTGCCAGGCTTCAAAAACTTTTTCGAGTTCCAGTCTCAGTGAGTAGCTGTAAACCAGCGTATTGATATCTCCGACAGAAACGGTATCCTCTTTGGTTTTTATCCAGAACAGGCTCTCCAGTGGCTTATAATAGGGGCTTTTCAATTCAAGACTTACCCGAATACTGTCGGCTGTTGTTTTCGGAAGACGAATAAAGAATTCTCCGGTTGTATTCGTATAGCCGATGGCGTATTCTCCGGGCTCGCTGGTCCGGGCAACCATCATCACTCCTGAAACCGGATACTGATCTCCGCTTCCTTCATAGGCATAGCGGATCCGGCCTTTGACCACGGGGCCTTTGGCGAGTTCGCTGCCCTGTTTCAGGATGAAATTCCGCCCTGTGATTTCGCCCAATAACTGTTGGGTATTGAGATTGATTGCCTGCACAACAAATCCATATTTTCCGCCATATTTAAAACCAAGTTCCAGGCATTTTGAAACCGGCTGATAAAAACGAAGCTGAGGTCCGGTTGTGGTTTCACTGAACATAAAAACACCCGATTGCGGCAATACATTCTGGTTGTTTGCAGCGTGTCCGGAAGGCAGTTCATAAAAGCTGATTTTATATTGAATGCCCGGTTCGGGGTTTCGGGTAATATCGGCCCAGGTCCAGGCCAGAAACATGAAGTCATCCGGCGCAACTTCAAAATTAAAAACCTTGTTTTTGTATTTTTCAATGGTGTCGTTCAGCCGGTTCAGATTAGCCGCAGTAAGGCTGTCTTTGAGATGTCCCGTGCCCGACAAATAGGGAGCAATCAGGATCAACTCTGATTCTGCCTGTGCTGCAGGAGCGGAAATAGTAAACACATGAGGCACACTGCGTCCTTCGTTGATGAATTTGAGCTGGTTCTGCGGATCATAGGCAATGACCTGACAAGCGTATGTTTTTCCGGCTTCGAGCAGTGGATCGGCCGGAGTCCAGGCATAATTGGTAACGGGAATATTTTCCTGCTGGAAATACGGGATGGAATTCGAATTCAACAGGGCATTGATATCGACATTCCGGTTCGGAACTTCGATTACTTTTAACATATAATTCACCGGGAAAGGCGATCCAATTACCGGAGTCCAGGTAAACATCATATTGGCAGCAATCTGAACATCAATGATTTCAGCATTATCCGGAAAAATAATCTGCGGTGGTTCCAGAAAAACAACGGGCACCGGATTGCTGCACCCCAGCGGTTCTTCATCACTTAAAGCTGTGCCATTATCGTAGTCAAAAGCGCGCACACAAAAAGTGTAGTTCCCTTCCGGCAACCCGTTTTGGATCAGCGCATTTTTACTGGTATTGATAAAATCGAAATGATCGAGTGTGAATATTTCGCTGACTTCATCATAGGTGAGCAATTTACTTTCGCCCTTTTGCAGAAAAAACACACCCATGGGCTGATAATTCTGTTTGGTCCTTACCTGTACGCCATTATCGCCGGTCATACTCCCCGTAAACCGGATCCGGTGGGGTTCTCCGCCCGGGACATCCGTAGATTGCAGGATTACCTGGATTTTATTCGGCTGGTTAATGTAATCCTGCGGATAATAGCTGAATGGCGGGATAATATTGATGATAACCTTCACCGGAAAGGGTTGCTGTGCGATGGCCGACAATGCAAGCACCATCCACAGGCAGCAAAAAATAAGTTTGGTTTTCATGGCACAAAAATTTCAATCGAAACAGACCCGGACTAAAAATTAAAACTATAGGTTAGATTTCCTCTGAATTCATGGTAACTTTTCATCACCGAACCGCTTTCTGCCTGATTATTCATAAAATTCAGAGCAGCCCTGAACTGGTGCTTTTTGAGTAATGTATAGCTGGCTGATAAGCCGCCATTCAGGATGGCATTCCCTTTCCCGCTATCGCCTGTTGCATTGGTAAAGCCAACATTCCCGTTCAGGTTCAGTTTCCGTTTAAAACTTTTCGAGGCATTTACAGAAATGGTAAGGGCCTTTGTATTCTGCACGGTGAGCCGGATATCGGAATGGGTCAGGTTGATGCCGGTGCTCAGCCCTGTGCGGAAACTCAGCATGTAACCGGCTGTAACGATGCGGTTTTCAAATTCATTTTTATAAACAGCATTCGGATTCAGGTCTTTCATATTTTGCGAATTCACCACCAGATTAAAGGTATGTGTCGCTTTTTTCCGGATCAGGCTGTAGCGGTTGCTGACCATGAAACTCTGGTTATTCTGCACAATTTTCATGCTGTCGTTGAGCACGGCAATACCCGCTTTCTGGGAGATGCCGAAGTTGGAAAACTGAAAATTAAAGCCATAAGCCACAATCGGATTAAAGGCCAGATTGAGCGAACCAATGGTGCGGCTGGTTTGGGAGGACCGGTTTCCGGCCAGGTTGTTGTGGCTCAGACCGAAGTTCCCGTTAATCATAATCTTGCGTTTCCAGAGTGAAATACTGGATCCCAGTGTCATGTTTTCGATATCGGTTTGAAAATAGGCGGCTCCCATGCTTTTGTAATCCGGATCGATCCGCTGATACTGGGTTTTCACACTCCAGCTTTTGGCCTGGTATTGCAGCGAGGATTGAACGGCTTTAAACACCTGTGTTGAGTACCCGAGTGGAAAAAGCAGCTCCAGAAACTGAAGCTGTTTGTCGGTTATTTCGATGCGGGGAGCAGTACGGTCGCGATCATACACACTACCAGCCACATCACCCTCAAATTTCAGTCGCTTAAAGAGAAGTAAGCGTGTATTGATACCCAGAACCACATTTTCGGCCGGGGTGATGAGTTCCTCCTCCCGGAGCAGGCTGGTTCCGGCCGTATCGTCTTTGGCTTTAAACCAGATCAGGTCAATATGGTTGTTTTCGGTTCCTACCCCCAGTTTTACCCCCATGCCCATGCGCTCAAAAGCCGGTTTGTAATCGGTTCGGAGGCTGTCGAATACGGATTTACGGTTGAAACGGCCATACAGAACTCCAAAGCGCAGTTTCCCGGGTGTTAATTCAATTCCTCCACCCAGAAAGGTAGTCCCGGCAACGGTAAACGGAGAAAAATTCATGCTCCGGTATCCGCCATGCAGCTTGATCCATTTATAGGTCGGGCTCATCCCAAACTGGTTGAAAGGCTGGTAATAGCTCTTTTCCTGCGAGCCATACGTAAATGAAAATGGCAGACTGAATGCATACACGTTCATGGTAATGTTCCCATTCAGCACGTACATAAATTCAGGATAGCGTGCCTGAATACCCGATGCGGAATAATAGCCGGACGTAAGAGAAATACCGCCGTTCAGGCTGAAGGGTTTGGCAGAACCGAGGGTGCTAAGATCCTGCGACCTGCCCGAAAGAACAAGAAAAACCAGAACCCATGAAAGCGAAAATACTCTCACTTTGAACGTGATTTAAGATTTATCTAAACCCGTTACTAATATAGAAAAAATATTACTTTCTAAAACATCGAATATTATTTTTTTCTCAGGCGGCTTTTATCCAGATTTTCAAACAGATCTGCAACATTTTCGAAACGGTTGGTCAGCATCATGGCGGCAATGATATAGGGTTTGTAACCGGCTTCCTTGTACGTTGCGATGCGGTATTTTTCGAATACGGCTGCTGAAACTTCACCTTTTTCGCAGGAAACGCCTGAAATATCGGCCGGAAGGCAATGCATATACAGCGCTTCTCC
>CAYLTH010000043.1:0-1607 GCA_964386485.1 uncultured Bacteroidales bacterium
TTCAGAATTAAAAATGAAACCCGAAATGCGCATCGAACAACTGATGGTAAGCACGATCGATTCCATCGATTTTGAAGGCGATATAACTGTTAACCCCAATATCACAGAAACAACAATTCCATTTGAAAACATTAACCCGACTGAATACATTTATCTTCCTGTAAATCAAATGAAAGGCAACATGATTATCCAGGCTTTAGAGCCCAAATCCATGCTTTCACTGTTCACATACAAGCAATTGGCACATCTGTTAAAACCACATGAAAAGCACCCTGTATTGAGAGTAATAAAAATACATATACTTGAACCAATTCATTAAATCAGGCTATCTAATCAACAAATAATCTTCACGATGCGTATCGAACGAATTGAAATCCGACACATAAAAATGGACCTTGTGAGTCCGTTTGTTACCTCCATGGGAACCGAATACGACGAGGAACACATTATCGTAAGTATTGATGCTGAGGGCGTCAAAGGCTGGGGCGAAAGTGTTGCAGAAGGAACACCCTTTTACTCCTATGAGACCGTTCCGACAGCCTGGCATATCATGAAAGATTTTTTGATTCCGGCTATTCTCGGAAAGGACCTGAAGAATGTGGATGAAGCCATTGCTGCCTATTCCAAGGTTCGTGGACACATGATGGCCAAAGCGGGCATTGAAGCCGCACTCTGGGATGCCTTTGCCAAATCACAAAATATTTCGCTTTCCAAAATGATCGGGGGAACCCGCGATAAAATTGACGTTGGGGTAAGTATCGGTATTCAGGACTCCGTTGATATCCTCCTGAAAAAAGTTGAAGGCTATCTTGCTGAAGGATACAAACGGATTAAGATTAAAATTTCCCCGGGTCTCGATATGCAGTTTGTGGAGGCACTCCGAAGAGTTTACCCGGACATGCTGTTGCAGGTAGATGCCAATTCGGCATACACCCTCAGTGATATTGATTTATTCAAGCGCATGGATGATTACAATCTGTTGCTGATAGAACAACCCCTTGGGTATGAGGATATTTTCGATCATTCCAAAATGCAGCGCGAACTCAAAACACCGATTTGTCTGGATGAAAGTATTCATTCGCTGGACGATACCCGGGCTGCAATTGAACTCGACAGTTGCAGGATTATCAATATAAAACCCGGACGTGTAGGCGGATTTACCGAATCGAAACTCATCCATGATTATTGTGCTTCGATGAACATACCGGTATGGTGCGGAGGTATGCTCGAAAGCGGGATTGGCCGTGCCGGGAATGTGGCATTGGCTTCCTTACCCAATTTTACGCTTCCCGGCGACATTTCGGCGAGCAAACGCTATTACAAAGACGATATCGTGGAACCCGAATTTGTTGTCAATCCCGATGGGACGATGGATGTTCCCACAAAACCGGGAATCGGCGTAGAGGTCAACATGAAAATGCTGGATTGCATGACGGTTAGAAGCGAGTCGTTTAAAATAAGGTAAAATCAGCGGATTCCCTCCATTACGCGGATAATGGTTTCGTTAACCAGTTGAAGAACTTTTCCCATTTTCCTCAGATCAACCAAAGCTGCATCATCGCGTTCGGAATGGTAATCATTGTGAAAACCTGAAAAGAAGGTCATGA
>CAYLTH010000043.1:1707-3756 GCA_964386485.1 uncultured Bacteroidales bacterium
GCATCATCGCGTTCGGAATGGTAATCATTGTGAAAACCTGAAAAGAAGGTCATGACCGGAATTTCTGCCGATGTAAAGGAAGCGTAATCACTGCCGGTGTGGCCTGTAACATCCCATAAATCCAGATTAAACAGCAAATTATTTTTCAAATTAACTTCCCGGGCAATCTGCCGTAAGTTTTCACCAGATGGCAGGGTTCCAATGCTTACAATACGACCGGCAGTATCTTCCGGAACACTTCTCGAAATCATATCCATATTGACAGCCAGAATATAGTCGTCAGGATCCGGTTTACGGCTATTGACAAAATATGCACTGCCAAGCAAACCTTTCTCTTCACCCGTCCAGGCAGCAAATACCAGATTACAGGGTAGTGTTGCATCTGCCCTTCCCCATATTTTCGAAAGTCCAAGCAAGCCTGCCACACCGGATGCATTATCATCAGCACCATTATAAATAGTCTGATTCCTTTTGCCCAGATGGTCATAATGGGCACCCAGCAATATCGTTCCAGCAGGATTATCACTGCGAATTATTCCCACCACATTCCGCACCGGAACCAACTCCGTTTTTACGTCGATGGAAGCCTTTGCCTGTAATCCGGGCAAACTACAGGAAGGTGAAACCAGATTCGAGGCAGATTTCTCCAATTTAGTCAGATCCAGCCGACACACTGCCAGTAGAATCCGGGATGCACGCGGATTGAAGATAAACACAGGGATCCCGGCAACCGTGCTGTCTTTCTCATTCATCCAGGAAGCATTACTGTATTCAGGGTCTTTTGAACTGACAGTATCCTTATTTAACCTTAGGATTATCAAGGCCTTCGCTCCTGCCTGCTGAGCAATCTTAAGCTTGGTGTCCGGATCTGCAGCGGATTCCTCTCTGATTTTTTTAAATCGGATCCAGGCAATTGAGTTGGTATCCAAATGCCCCGGGTACTCATCCAGCACAACCAAAATACGATCTTTGGTTTGAATTCCGTCAAAATCATTATATACTGCCTCCGGTGCCTTGAGTCCATACCCGGCAAAAACAAGTTCAGCTGTTATCTGCACCGAATAGGGAGGCGGATAACACGTATAATCTTCCGGAGAAAAAACAGGTGGATTTTCATCCTGATTGTCTGAAATTAACGATAACTTCGATTGTACAGCCTGATAACGGACCACATCAAATTCTTGAAACCAGCTTCTTTCAGCCTGACCTGTTCCTGCCTGATCTGTTTTAAGAAAATCTCCATATGGCTGTAAACCATTCATTTTCAGCATATTTGCAATAAAATCACCTGCAAGTTGATTCCCCTCTGTACCCGTTTCCCTTCCTTCCATCCAATCGGAAGAGAGGAAGGACAATATCCATGCATAATCCTTTTCCAGAGGAGGTGCAACCGGAAAAGGTGTATTCTGTGTAATCCCGGAAAGTGACCACAGGGTGACCAGCAGGAGAAACAGTAACTTTTTCAGGATTACGGATTTTTGATGCTGCATTCGGCTGAAAATCTTACCATTTCATCAGTTTACCCATTGCCATCACATGTTCTATGCTGAAATCAGGGTTCAGAACAACAAGATCCGCATCAAAGCCTTCCCGGATATAACCTTTGCTATGGAGTTTGAGGATATTGGCCGGATTGCAGGTAGCAACAGCCAGGGCCTGATCCAGGGTAATTCCATCTTCTGTTACAGCTTCCTTAATTTCACGAAGAATTGAATCCGGTAGTCCCATTTCGATCTTTATCAGCTTCCCGGTTTCCGGATCAAATCCCGGTAAGGACCCGCAACCATCCGAAGTAAAGGTGATATGTGCCAGCGGAACACCCGCTTCCAGCAATTGTTTCAGGGCTTTGGAAGGTTTTACTTCCTCATCGGCATAATATGGATAGGAGCTTGTGGTAATATCCACATAGCCTTTTTTACCATATTCTTTTGCATCTTCAAAAATGTAAAAATTCCGGTTGCAATGCGTGGGGACAAACTGTTTATAACCAAGTTCACTGTTGGCTACAACCTCATGAATGGGTCGGAACGGATCCTGAGCATCGCCCAT
>CAYLTH010000043.1:3856-5652 GCA_964386485.1 uncultured Bacteroidales bacterium
AAAAAACACGAGTTATGGCTTGATAATCTTTAATATTTTATATTTTTACCCTATCGAAGAGGTCTCCTTGCATTCATTTAAATTATGTGTTTCATGAATTATTTTCGCTTTCTGTCCATGCTCGTTATCCTGTTTATTTCGACTATTGTTCAAAGTCAGAAGCCAATCAAAGGGAATTTGGTTATCGTGGGTGGGGGTCTCGAAGCGAATAACAGGCCGATATACAACGAATTGATTCAACTTGCAGGTGGTGTGGAGAAAGCCCGCTTTGCAGTGATTCCTTCAGCCAGCGGAGTTCCTGCTCAATCCTGGGCGAGTTTCCGCAATATTCTGATTTCGTATGGGGTTAAAGCTGAAAATATCATTCTGATTCCGGTAGCTGTTATGGATGATGACAGTACGAAGGATGTGGATGAATCAGGCTGGAAGAACAATGGGAACAACCTGAATCTGGCCACCCTGGTCAAAAGCTGTTCTGCAGTCTGGTTTACCGGGGGTGATCAATTGCGCACTGTACGGGCATTGCGCAAAGGGGGTGATACATTGACTCCCGTTCTGCAGGCTGTCTGGGATGTGTATCGTCGCGGTGGTGTAATTGGCGGAACCAGTGCCGGTGCTGCCATCATGAGTGAAGCCATGATCGGAGGCGGGAATAGTCTGGCTGCACTCAAATACGGAGTCATCAAGGATTTTACCGGGGATGATTTTAAAGAAAGTAGCGGAGTGATGATGACCCGCGGACTGGGATTTTTTCCACATGGCATCATGGATCAGCATTTTCATCAACGCGCCCGCATTGGTCGACTGGCAGTTGCTTTGATGAATTATGACATGGAATATACCCTTGGATTTGGGGTTGATGAAAACACAGCCTTGATATACAACAGCAAGGAAAAACAAATTAAAGTAGTGGGAGCCGGTGCTGTAACCATCCTCAATGCACTCGAAGCAAAAATGTCGGTAATCCAGGGCAATACAAATATAGAAAACCTGATGATCACCCTCCTTGAAAACGGTGATTCCTATGAACTGACTTCGCATAAACTGAAACCGGCTGAAGGGAAACATGATCTGAAAGGCAAAGAATACTATTCGAATCAGAATCCCGGACAGGCTGGCGTTTTATCTGGGAATTCAGGTAATTACAGGGATCTCATCACTAAAAACCTGATCGATAATAAAAATGCCGACCGTATTCAGAATATCAGCTTCAGTGAACCCGATAAAGGATTTATGTTAACATTGCAGGAAACAGCTTCTGCTGTCGGGTACTATACCGATAAACCTGATGGAGATGACCATTATACTGTTACCGGGATCCGCATGGATATTACTCCTGTAACGATTACAGTGACTCCGATGAAAAACGAATAAAAACAAATCTATCAACATATGAAAAAATCGTACGTATTCATTTTTGTCTTGAGCATCATGTTTAAAATGCTTGCTGCACAGGACATTACAGTCAGTGGTAAGATCACTTCCGCGAACGACAAAATGCCAATACCCGGTGTTACTGTTGTTCTGAAAGGAACCACGAAAGGAACTACAACCGACATCAACGGGACATTTACCATTCAGGCAGCTTCGAATGGTGTTCTGGTGTTTTCGTACATCGGGATGCAAACACAGGAAATCCCGATAAACGGAAAAAAAGTGATCAATGTCGTGATGAATGATCAGGATATTAAACTGGGTGAAGTTGTTGTTGTCGGATACAGCACGGCCAGTAAAAAGCTGATATCCGGCTCTTTTGACCTTGTGAATGAAAAGGAGATGCAAAACATCCCGCTTCG
>CAYLTH010000043.1:5752-6876 GCA_964386485.1 uncultured Bacteroidales bacterium
ATCCTGAAAGATGCTTCTGCTACTGCAATTTATGGTGCGCGGGGATCGAATGGTGTAATCCTTATTACGACAAAAAAAGGTAATCGCGGACAAACCAATGTCTCGCTCAATACCAGTTATGGCTGGCAGGCATTGCCGAAGGAGCGGATGCTGGATCTGATGGATGCTGATGACTGGAATGCCTACAAAGGAACCAATGTTCAGGGAATCAATACCGACTGGATGAGTGAGGTTTTACAGGTTGCTCCCACCACCAATAATGAATTGTCGGTGAGCAGCGGCAACGACAAATACAGACTTTTCCTTTCCGGTAGTTATTTTGATCAGGACGGGGTTGTAAAAGGCTCCTCTTACAACCGTTACAGCGGTCGTATCAACACCGATTACAAAATTGTTCCAAACCTGACTGTGGGCGGAGGTGTTTCAATGAGTTATTCAAAAAATACACGTGTCGAAGGCGATGGAACACTGAATGGACCTTTACCCAACGCCATGTCGATTCCGGCAATTTATCCTGTTTACGATACTAATGGCAATTATGATGAATCAGGTCCGTATGCCAACCCGGTAGCCATTGCAAAAGAAGCGATAAATCATGCCTTTACCAACCGGAATAACAGCAATATCTATCTCGATTACAAGTTCCTGAACGGCTTTAACTTCACCACCAAATGGGGAGCTGATATTTACACCCTGCGCGAACATAGTTATGATCCGTTGACCACTCGTCAGGGAGCACGATACAAGGGATTAGGAATTGAAGGCACCAGTTATGTAAGTAACCTTATGTCGAGCAATGTTTTGCAATACACGAAATCACTTGAAGAAATTCACAATTTTGAGGCATTGCTCGGATACAGCATTGAAAAATATGCCAGTCGAAGCACGTATATTGAAGGCATCGACTTCCCGAATGAGAATCTGCAATATCTGACCTCGGCCGGAACCATTCGTGCAGCATCGGCTTCTGCTTTGAACCGGGTGATGAACTCCTATTTCGGGCAGTTCAAGTACAATTACAAATTCAAATACATTTTCACGCTGACTGCCCGTGCTGATGGTTCATCGAAATTCGGGAAGAATAATCATTACGGCTATTTCCCGGCCGGTTCTGTTGCCTGGCG
>CAYLTH010000043.1:6976-11821 GCA_964386485.1 uncultured Bacteroidales bacterium
AATTCGGGAAGAATAATCATTACGGCTATTTCCCGGCCGGTTCTGTTGCCTGGCGTATTTCGGAAGAAAAATTCATGAAGAATCAAAAGCTGATTAATGAATTGAAGATCAGAGGAAGTTTTGGATTAACCGGTAACGACGGAATCAGTGATTTTGCCTCGCTTGGACTTTATGGTGGTGGTTATAATTATGGTGGAAATTCCGGCATTGCCCCTACCCAGCTTCCAAATCCGGATCTGAAATGGGAAAGCACCCTGCAATCTGGACTGGGTGTAGATATTGCTATTCTGAAAGACCGTATCAGTTTGAGTTTAGATCTGTATTACAACAAAACCCGGGATCTGTTACTCGACCGGCCAATTCCTGCATCCTCAGGATATTACAGCATTTCAGCCAATATTGGCAAGCTGGATAACAAAGGAATTGAAATGGTTTTGAATACGGTAAATATGGATAAAGCCGTTCAGTGGAAAACTTCCCTAAACTTCGCTGCCAACCGGAATAAAATCATCAGTTTATATGAAGATCAACCCATTGATGATCAGGGACGTGGTGGTAACCGTGTGGAAGTTGGCGAACCCATTGGTATTTTTTACGGATATAAATGTCTGGGCGTTGATCCCTCGACCGGAAATCTGGTGTATGAAGATGTCAATGGCGACGGTGTAATTACTTCTGATGACCGAATCAAAACCGGAGATCCGAATCCGGATTTTACAGCGGGTATGACCAATACTGTTTCCTGGAAATCCTTTGATTTGTCGATGTTTATGCAAATGGTGTATGGCAATGATGTGTTCAATGCGACCTACATTTATCTGGAATCGGCAACGGGTGAGGATCAGCAAACCACCCGGGTAAATGACCGCTGGCAAAATCCGGGCGACATAACTGATATTCCGCGCATGGGAGACGGGAATATTTCCTCGCGTTTTATAGAAGATGGTTCCTTCCTTCGGATTAAGAACATTACACTTGGCTATACATTTGACAAAAAGCTTGTTAAAAAAACCGGAATGAAATCCGCCAGGCTCTATGCAACAATCCAGAATCTGTACACTTTCACTCAATACACCGGTATGGACCCGGAAGTAAATTACTATGGTGGATCCAGTAACATTATTATCGGCACCGATTTCTTTACCTATCCGCAGGCACGCACCTTTCTTTTTGGTTTAAACCTGACGTTTTAATTTTAAATCCGGAATCCTATGAAAAAGTTAATCTATATCCTTTTCGCTTTCAGCCTTGGTCTTCTTTCCTGTACCAAAGTGCTTGATGTTGAACCCACTGCATCCATTTCTTCGGAAGATGCCATCAAAGATAAAGCCGGTGTTGAACGTGCTTTAAACGGTGCCTACAATGCACTTCAATCGGTTGGAAGTTATGGCCGTAATCAAATCCTTGTGCAGGATCTTGCTGCCGACAACCTGGATTGGACCGGGACAACACAGGATTATAATCAAATTGCAAATAATCTGATTGCTGCCAACAATGGTGTTGTTGACGGAATCTGGGCTGCCAATTATGACTGTATTAACCGGGTGAATAATGTGATTGCCCGCCTGCCGGAAATTCCCGGATTATCAACGGAAGATTACAACATCTTTATGGGAGATGCTTTATTTCTCAGAGGTTTATGCCATTTTAATCTGCTTGGATATTTTGGCGGGATTCCCATCAAAACACAACCAACCCTGGATCTTACCCAGGTTGATCAGGCAAGAAACACTCCTGCAGAAGTCTATCTTCAAATTCTCAACGATTTGAGCAATGCAGAATTACTTCTACCGACAACAAGAACTACCGGGTATGCTTGTGCTTACAGTGCAACTGCCTTACTGGCAAGAGTCTATCTTTCAGCTTATCAAACCTTTAATGATCCTGTTCTTGCTGAAGGAGCCATTGCTAAATCAGGCAGTGTCATCAACAGTCCTTATTACAGCCTGGCTCCTGCCTATGCTGACCTATTCAACGGAAATACGACAGAACCTATTTTTTCAGTGGTTTTTGATGCCCAGAACTTCAACAGGCTGGCACAGTATTTCTTTGCCCGCAGTCTGACCGGACGTTATGAAGTGGGTCCTTCGGCTCAGTTTATGCAAAGTTATGCTATTGCCGATACAGCCCGGTATAACGCCAGTATTGCCATCGATGCATCGAATATTCCATATGGCATCAAATACAAGGATATTTCGGCTGGTACCGACCGGGTTATGGTTATCCGTCTGGCCGAAATGTATCTGATCCGGGCTGAGGCCCTGGCGAATACCAATGGCGATATCAATGCCATAAAAAGTGATATCGATACTATCCGGTCCCGCGCCGGACTCGCCGGGACAACTGCCGGAGATTATGATGCCCTGAAACTGGCCATTGAAAACGAACGTCGTTTCGAATTTGCCTTTGAAGGACATCGCTGGTTTGATCTGGTTCGTACCAACCGGGCCGCTGCGGTTCTGAATATCGATCCGAAATATACGCTGTTCCCCATTCCGCTCAGCGAAATGCAGACCAACAAGCTGATGAAACAAAACCCCGGTTATTAATTGTGTTCTGATTAAATATATACGAAAATGAAAAAGAATTCTATCATACTACTTATCAGCCTGATCATCGTTGCGCTTGGAACCAGTTGCCGCAAAACCGATTTGGGCACACCCGAGGCCAGTACTGTTGCAGATTTTACTGTTGCTATTGATAATGACGGCTATGCACCCTGTGTTGCTCTGTTTACCAATAAATCCATCAATGCAACTGCTTATCTCTGGGATTTCGGAGGAGGAATTACAACAACCGAAACCAATCCTGTTGTTTCGTTTACAACCCCGGGAATTTATACAGTCAGGCTTACCTGCACTCCGGTTAACAACTTATATTATAATCAGTTAACCAAAACTATGGTAATCAATATTAAAGATCCGGGGGCCGGAAAACAGCAGGTATTGTATTATACGACCCGTACTGCTGCCGGAGCCGGTGTTCACATGGTAATTCTGGGCGACGGACCTCCCCTTGTACAGGACTTTGAGCCGACTATTATGACACGTCCTTACGGAATGGCATGTGATACTGTGAATAGCAAAGTGTATGTTACTGATTATAGCAGCAAAGTCATTTATCGTTTTGATGCAGACGGAAAAAATCCGGAAAAAATTCTGGATGCTGCTGTTCCCGGACAGGAGCTCACTGCTGACCCTCAGGCTATTATCGTACATGGTGATAAAATCTATTGGGGACGAAATGGCGGAATTAACCGGGCTAATCTCGATGGCAGCAATCCTGAGGTATATCTTGATCTCAGTGCTTCCGGACCCGAATATCCACTCGATATGCAACTGGATCCTATCTCCAATAAATTGTATCTGGTGAACGATAAAGTGGATTTCCCGGGGGGATATTTTTCAATGAATTTCGATGGCACTGGTATTGCTGAGCATGTTAACGATATCGATGGAACCGCCATTGAAGTTAATTTTAACACAGGAAAAACCTATCTGGCAGCCTATGGTGTTGCAGGAACTCCTATCATCGAAAATGGTATTTACCAATGTAATCTGGATGGTTCAATGTTGGTAAAAATTGGTGATTTTGGTTCAAAAGCAACCTGGGGAATGACCATCGACCACAAACGAAATAAATTATTCTGGGGCTATAAGATTTCGAACTCGAATCCGGATGGCAAAATTATCCGGTCAAACCTGGATGGATCGGGTCAGGAAGACTGGCTCACAGGTGTAAGTCCGCATGCCATTCAGGTTGTCTGGATTAAATTGTAAACCCTCCTAATCAAAAAAAAGAGGCTGCCTTTTCGGGACAGCCTCTTTTTTTATTGTCATAACCGATTAATCTGTCAGGGCAATTTTTCGGGTAGTTTTTCCTTTTGATGATTCAATTTCAACAAGATACATTCCTCTGCTAAAATCAGAAACATCAATATTGAGGTATCTGGTAACGTCAGCAGCTGAGTAAACCAGTCGACCATCCATCGTAAACATGCGCAGGCTGGCATTGTCAAATTCACCATTAACAATCAGGTTGTGTGTTGCAGGATTGGGAGCAACAGTAACCTCAAAGGCAGAATATTCCGTAACACCGGTATTGGGTCCATAATATACTTGAACACTGTCGAGCAGCAATTTGTACATATCGGTGCAATCGAAGTGACAGAAAGTAAGATAAATCTGTTGTCCGATAAAGGGTGTCAGATCAAGAATTCGTTCTTTCCAGACGTAATATACACTTGTATCCAAAGTTTCTGTAAAAACAACATTCGTAAAATCAGCAACAGCATTTCCGGTTGTTGAGACAGCAACTTTATATTTCTCTTCATAATAATCCTGATCAGCAACCTGAACGGTATATCTCAACCGAACCACTCCCGTGGCTGAAGAAAGATTAATCTGAGGTGATACAAGGTAATTCTCTGGTGTCAGTGCTCCAATACCGCCACTCAGCCAGGAATCAGATACGGCATAAACTTCCAGGAAAGTACCGTTATCCCAGGAATTCATGCGCCAGTTGTAGGTGTCACCATCCGCATCAATCATCGTCCAATTGGCTGGAGGAAACGTAAGGGTGTCATCGAAAAATTCTTCCATAACATAAGTCTGACTTAAGCCAGACATGGAAATCAGAAGAAAAGAAAAAAATGTAATGAGTTTTTTCATAGGCTTGATTTTTTAATGGTTTGCATCCACAATGATAAGAATTTTCTGGTAATTTTGAAAGGCAAAATATCTTTTTGTGAATTGTAAAATTATTTTAATCATTTCGGATTTATAGCTGCAGATATCACTATGACAACTAAACAAGAATCCGCTATCGAAGCCTTCCGCTCAGAAT